>NZ_JALVAO010000043.1 GCF_027011145.1 Thermococcus sp.
AATTTCTTCCAGTCCCTGGACGGAGCCGTAGTTGTCACTTATCTTCTTGAGGAGTTGCTCGCTCCAGAGACCGCGCTTCTTAAGTTCGGCCTCAAAAACAGGGTCAACGTAGTAGAACTCCCCTACCGTCACGCTCTTCTTGTAAACGAGGGCAAATATCGGCTCGATTCCGCTGGAGGTGTCGGCTATCATTGAAACCGAGCCCGTCGGCGGGCAGGTGGTGACCATACCGTTCCTAACGCCGTATCTCTTGATTTCCTCGACGAGCTCGTCCCAGGGCAGGTTCCATATCTCTCTGTGGTAGAAGCCCTCAACCGGTAGCTCACCGTCCTTGTATCTGCTCTTCTCGTAGAGCGGGAAGGTTCCGCGCCTCTTCGCGGCCTCAACGCTGTACTTGTAGGCGTAGAACGTCAGGTACTCTGTGGCCTTCCTCATGAATGCAAAGCCTTCCTCGCTGTTGTAGGGAATGCCCAGCTTAAAGAGGGCATCGGCAAGGCCCATCATTCCGACGCCTATTCTCCTCGTGAGCTTGGTGTTGTGGTCTATCTCAGGTAGCGGGAAGCGGTTGACGTCGATGGCGTTGTCGAGGTACTTGGCGACCTTCTTAATGACGTACGCATACTCGTCCCAGTCGAAGTAGGGGTTGCCCTCATCGTCATACTTTACGAACTTTGCAAGGTTTATCGAGGCCAGATTGCAGGATTCGTACTCGTAGAGGGGCTCTTCGCCGCAGTTGTGGCTAAGGAAGCCTTTGCTTATGTAGGAGTGGTGCTCCGGCACTGTGAAATCGTAGACGAGCCTTTTGCCGATGTTTTCAACACTTTCGACTGTAACAATGGGTTCGTCTACTTTCGTCTTCTTCAGGCTAAGCTTTTCCATTTTGTATCCTTCAAATCCTATTTTCTCCGCGAAGAGCTTTCTGCTGAAGTTTGCAATGACCAGTTCATGGTAACCTTCACTGTGATATGTCCTCCCCTCTCCCTCTTTGGTTGTGTATTTGAACTCGCTCGGGTACGGCCTGTCGTAGAGCTTTGACAGTATGCCGAATAGCAGTAGGAGGTCTTGGACCTCCCTCAGCAACTCCCTGTCCTTGGAGGTGAGTCTTATGGCCTTGTCGTTGTCAACGTAGCCGTCTGCGCTGAAGAGGCCCCTTAGGAATGCCGCTATTTCCCTCGGCTTCAGCCTGAAGACAATCTCTGGCACACGCTTTTCGTTGGTTTTTACAACACTCTCAAGCCATTCGTAGGCTTTTCCCCTGACACCGAGCTTAATTTGATTGCCGTAGCGGTGGGGCTCCGCCTTGATTCCGAAGTGCTTTTCAAGTATTTCCCTTATCTTCCATGCTATTTCTTCTTCCTTTTCTGCGTTGAAGTAGAACCAGGCTCTCTTGTCGTTCACATTGAGGTATCCATCCCCGATGAACCAGCCGAGAACGAACGCCAGGTCTTTTCCAATGCTCTCGCTTCCGAATTCTTCATCAACTTCAAACCTTGGCAGGAGTATCCTGTCACCGGGTTTTAGGTCTTTTACCTCTTTCCATCCATCGGGAGTCATTAGCTTGTGGTCGAGCGTTGCGGTTATCTCGTACCCCTCCTTTGTCCTCACGCGGGCTACTTCCTTCAGACCAACCTTCCAGACGTAGGCTGGGACTGAAACGGGGTCTGCAACCTCAACTGTGTTTCCATGGACAGTCTCATACTTTATTTCCTCCTCTCCGGGGAGTAAGACTTCAATGGAATAGGCGTATGGTTCCCCTCCTTCTGTAATTCCCTCAACCGCCACTGCTTCTTTCTTTCCACGTTCCTTTGCAAGCGTGAATAACTCTTCAGCTTTTATGTATCCTTCGGGAGTCAAAATCCTTGTGTCCCCTACAACACAGGGGTTGGTCGCCCGTATCGGCCCGCCCTTTGCTTCCGCCAGAACATTCCTCCTGTTGATGACGTCGAAGAATATAACCCCAGGGTCCGCTTTGCTCCAGGCCATGAAGGCCAACTCCTCGAAGAGGTTCTTGGGGTCTATTTCCTTGACCTTCTCGCCGGTCCTCGGGTTAACGAGGGGATAGCGCTTGCCCTCCTTCAGGGCCTCCCAGAAGTCCTCCCAGATGC
>NZ_JALVAO010000044.1 GCF_027011145.1 Thermococcus sp.
ATACTGCTCCCTCTTAACTGACCCGGGGTACTTCTGCGGGGAAGAGAACCTGATGTACCAGCTTAAGGTCGGCGAGTTTGAGGGACTGCCCTTCGCGAACGGTTTTGCAGGTTCGAAGGTAGCCCTCGTCGGCGAAGCACCGGGAAGGCGTGGATGTGGAAAAACGGGAATATGCTTCTACCGCGATGCCTCTGGAATGCTACTCCGCAAAACTCTATTCTCCCTCGGGATAAACCCGGACTTCCTGTACATTACCAACGTCGTCAAGTGTAATCCGCCGGAGAACAGGCTGAGGGGGATTCCTCCTGGAGCCTACGAGCTTTTGGCGAGAGAGCTGGAGATTTTAAAGCCGAAGGCTATCTTCGCGGTCGGGAGAACCGCAGAGAAGGTCCTCATGGAGCTTGGGTTCGAGGCTGAGTACCTGAGACATCCCGCATGGTACGTCAGGAGAGGCGTTAGGGAACCGAGTGGTGAAATCATGGGGGAATATTCCAAAATCAGGGAGGCTCTGGGTGAATGGACGCTTTAGTCCACCTATTCCTTGCAGTTCTCTGGGATTTAGCTTTCGGCGAGCCCCCCGCGAAGCTTCACCCGGTCGTGTGGTTCGGAAGAATAGCTGGGTTAATTGATTCCCGCTACAAACGGCGCTCTCCCGTTAGGGACTTCTTGGTGGGGACCGCCACAGCCATTATAGTTCTGGCCTTTGCCCTTTCGCTTTCAATTTTGCCTTCCTTTGCTCAGTATCCCATCAACTATGCTTTAGCGGTTTATCTTCTCAAAAGCTCCTTTGCGATTAGAAGTTTGCACGAGCACATAGCGAGAACTGTAACGGACGACATCGAGGAGAAGAGGAAAGCGGTCTCGATGATAGTCAGCAGAGACGTTAGAGACCTTGACGTCTACCACCTGAACTCTGCAGCAATAGAAAGCCTCGCAGAGAACCTGAACGACTCCGTAATTGCCCCGCTCTTTTATTTCCTCCTCTTCGGCCTGCCGGGGGCGTTAATCTACCGCGCCGTCAACACGCTCGACGCGATGCTCGGTTATAGGAACGAGCGCTACGAATACTTCGGCAAGTTCTCCGCGAGACTTGACGACCTCCTAAACTTCATACCGGCCCGCTTAACGGTTCTCCTCTACCTTCCCCTCGGTGGAAGGAATGTTTTTCGCTACTACCGTCTGGCGAGGTTCAAGATAAACTCCGATAAGCCTATGGCGGTAATGAGCGCCGTCCTCGGAGTCTGGCTCGAGAAGCCAGGGGTTTACCGCTTTCCTGGAAAAGCTCCTGAAAACGAGGATATAAAGCGCGCCCTGAAGGTTTACTGGCTTGTCGTTGCCGAATGGCTGGTAATCGTCTCATTACTCCTCGCGACGGGGGCCTGTCCATGCTTGAGCCGGTGAAGTTCTCGACCTACCACGGCGGTGCTAGGGAAGAAGGTTTGCTCGACTTCTCCGCATCGCTCAATCCCTATCCTCCAGAGTGGCTCGACAAGATGTTCGAAAGGGCGAAGGAGATAAGCAACCGCTACCCCTACTATGGAAGACTTGAAGAAGGCCTTTCGGAGCTAATCGGCGAAGAAATTACGGTAACGGCTGGAATCACCGAGGCGCTCTATTTAATTGGAATACTCGCGCTCCGCGGGAGAAAGGTTGTAATCCCGCGCCACACCTACGGTGAGTATGAAAGAGTTGCCAGAATTTTCGGAGCCAGAGTCATCAAAGGCCCCAACGAGCCTGATAAACTTGCGGAGCTTGTTGAGAAGGATTCGGTTGTCTTCTTCTGCAATCCCAACAACCCAGACGGGAGGTTTTACCGCGTTAAGGAACTTAGGCCCCTCCTCGATGCCGTCGAAGAGGGCAGGGCCCTTCTCGTTCTTGACGAGGCCTTCATAGACTTCGTTAAAGACGCCGAAAGCCCGGAGGGAGAAAACCTCGTAAAGCTCAGGACGTTCACAAAAAGCTACGGCCTGCCCGGGATTAGGGTTGGCTACATTCTCGGCTTTCC
>NZ_JALVAO010000045.1 GCF_027011145.1 Thermococcus sp.
GCGGGCACTGTCTCAGCTTTACGTTCCTCAGGCGGGAGACTTTGGTTTTTGAATGCCACCCGCAGTTTGTACAAACTAAAACGACCTCGTGCTCAAGGAGTCTCTTCCTGAAGAGTTCTACCAGTTCATCTCTCTCCATAACGCCTGAGAGCAGAAACTCCCCGCTTACCGTCATGTTAAGCCTGGCCAGCTTTGAAGGCTCTTTTCTGAGAGTCGTCTTTACCCTCAGCGAGCCGGCCTTGAGGAGCTCCATGACGAGTTCGGCCCTTTTGATATCCACCTTGTCATGGTAGAGCTCGTTTAAGGTCTCCCGCTCAATCACCGTTCCCTCGAAGAGCCTCTCTATTCTTCTTATCTTCGCGTCCCTTCTTAAAGCCCCAAAGCGCTTCGCCACGTTGAGCATTCTCCAGCGGTACGCGTGGGAATCCCTAAGGGCGCGCGAGACCATAAACTCAACGTTCCCCGGTTCCTGATAGAGGTATCGCTTAACTTCCTCCGGGTTAAGCTGGAAGGGTGTCTTGAACACTATGGCGTGTCCCTGACTCCTCACAGAGAAGACCCTTCCGTAGCGGAGGATTAAAAGCGAGTGCACTATTCTACCGATGGCCTCGTTCGCCCTGCTCCCGAAGTCGGCGTGGATTATCAATGCTTTCGGCGTGCTCTCCACAACAATATCCCTGTCGGTTGGGAACGGCTCATCTTTGATTTCTTCAAAGGCCCTTCTGAGTTCCTTTTCCTCGAACTCAACGCCCTCCAGAAGCTCCTTTGCCCTATCAAAGTCGAAGGCCAGCTCCCTCCTTAGCCTGCCAACATCGAGGGCAACGCCAAAGGGAACTGGAATCATCTCGCCCTCCCAGCTTGGAATTGCACTCTCAAGGCTCTTGCTCTCGCGAACCTTCAAGAGTCTCGCCTCTTCGTCGATTTTGAGCACAATCCAGCTCCGTCCGTTCATAACGAACTCCATGCCCTCCTCAAGGTCCATAACAAAGCTTTCGTCGAGCCTGCCAACTATGTGCCCGCTCTTTGAATCGAACACCCGCCAGGAAACCTCGTCTGGAATCGTCGAGAGGTTCTCGTAGTAGTACTGGAACGCCCCCCTGCGGAGGTAGAGGAGGTTTTTCTCCTCGTCGAAACTGATTAGCCTAGCCTCCTCGAGGATGCTCAGAACGTCAAGGTAGTCCTCCCAGCTCAAATCTCTGTACACGTAAGCCCTCCTCGCTATTTCATAGGGCCTCTCGCGGGGGAGTTTCTTATGCTCGATTAACAGGCCTACGACGAAATGTGCCAAAACGTCGAGGCCACCGATGGGCTCAACGGCCTCAAAGCGCCCTTCAAGGGCCCTCTTGGCTATGATTAGGCTTTGAAGGTAGTCCTCCACGTTGGTCGCTATGATATAACCTTCGCTTACCTCCCCAATCCTGTGCTTTGCCCTTCCGACGCGCTGAACCAAACGGTTGACCTGTCTCGGGCTCATGTACTGTATCACCACATCGACGTCGCCGATGTCTATGCCGAGCTCCATTGATGACGTGCAGATTAGGGCTTTGATTTTTCCCTCTTTGAGGGCTTTTTCGGCCTTAACACGCGCCTCCTTTGAGAGCGAGCCGTGGTGGACCTCAACGGGTTTTCCCCAGGCTTTTAGGCGGTGCGCCAGAACCTCCGCGAACTGACGCGTGTTGGTGAAGACTAGGGCCTTGCCGTGGTTCTCCACGATTTCCCATAGAACCCTGAGACGAGCCGCTATCTCCGGCGAGACGCTCAGCCTCTCGGCCAGCTCCTTGTCCTTTTCCTTCGGCTCTGGATAGAGCACGTGAAAGCGGTAACCCTTTTTCCAGTTTGGCCTGACTATGACTTCCCCCTTCAGCCAGTCCCTCACCTCGTTTTCGTTGCCAACCGTTGCGGTCATTCCTATTCTCCTGAAGTCGGCAATCTCGGCTAAACGCTCAAGGTTGAGGAGGAGCTGTGCCCCGCGCTTGTTGTCCACAAGCTCGGCTATCTCATCGACGATGACGAACTTGACGTTGCCGAGATGCTTTCTCAGGGATTTAACGGTCAAGATAACGCCGAGGGTTTCAGGGGTTATGATGAGCATCTGGGGAGGGTTCTTAACCTGCTTCGCCTTTCTGTACGCTGAAGTATCCCCGTGCCTGACCTCGACGGTTATTCCGAGCTTCTTTCCCCACCATTCGAGCCTCTCGAGCAAATCTCTGTTGAGGGCCTTGAGCGGGGCTATGTAGAGGGCGGAAATCGGCTTGAGGCCGTTCTCAAGGATTTCGTTGAAGACCGGCAGAACCGCCGCCTCAGTCTTTCCAGAGCCGGTTGGGGCTATAATCAGAACGCTCTTCCCCGAACTAACCTCCTTAAAAGCGTCCTGCTGGAGCCTGTTGAGCCTCCCAAAGCGTTCCCTGATGGCCTTTCTCAGGAGGGGGTGCATGGTCGTGGGTTTTGAATTGGGTTTATAACCATAACCACTAACTTTATAAGGCGATATATCGTTCGACATATCGGTGAAGAACATGCAAGTCACAAGAAACGGCGAGACTTATGACCTGAGCTACGCCAAAAAGGCCACCCTTGTTGTAGTTCTCCTGCCCCTACTGGTTATGTACACTGAAGCGATGCTCACCCCGGCGTTGCCGACAATACAGAAGGAGTTCGCGGTAAACCCGAACGACGTCAGCTGGGTTCTCACAATTTACCTCCTCGTCGGAACAGTTAGTGTGGCAATCTTCGGAAAGCTCGGCGACATGTATGGAAAGAAGAAGATGTTCCTCGTCGCGCTGGGATTCTACACTCTGGGAGTTATCCTCAACGGCTTCGCCCCGAGCTTCCAGTGGCTCCTCGTAACGAGGGCCATACAGGGCTTCGGAATGGCAATCTTCCCGCTCGCTTTCAGCCTCGTCCGTGAGGAGTTCCCGCCCGAGATGGTGCCCCAGGTTCAGGGAATGATAAGCGCGATGTTCGGCGTCGGTATGGTTATAGCCCTTCCTCTCGGAGCTTATGTAACACAGCACTGGGGCTGGCGCTGGACGTACCACACAGCCTCGCCGTTTGCAGTCCTGATGTTTATCCTTGCATGGAAAGTTCTCAGGGAGAGTCGTTACATAAACCCCGGAAAGCTCGACTGGCCCGGCGCGCTCTTCCTCACCTGGGCGGTTGTTCCGGCCCTTGTTGCTGTAACCCGCGCCCCAAACATCGGCTGGACGGCGGGGGAAACGCTTACCCTCTTTGGGGTTTCCTTAGTTGGCGCAGTCCTCTTGGTCATCTGGGAAAGAAGGGTTGAAAACCCGATACTTCCCCTTGGCATTATCACTTCCCGGAACCCGGCAATAGTGAACGTTGGAATAATGTTCGCCGCCTTCGGCATTTCCATGATGAGCCAGGCGAACACCTACATCTTCCAGATGAAACCCCCCTACGGCTTCGGCAAGAGCATCCTTGAGAGCGGTCTCCTCATGACCCCCATGGCAGGCGTTATGCTAATCGTCGCTCCAATCGCCGGAAAACTAATGCCAAAAATCGGCGCAAAACCACTGGCGATACTCGGTGCGCTGACTGCCAGTGCCGGTCTTGGAGTCCTGGCCAAATACGCCCCCCAGCTCCCGCCGAACCACCTCTGGACGTTTGTTGGTCTGATAACCCTCGTCGGGACTGGGATAACGCTAATGAACATCTCCCTAATCAACGTCCTTGTGTTCAGCGTTCCGCAGAGGGTCATGGGTGTAGCTACCGGTGCGAACAGCCTCTTCAGGAACTTCGGCTCGACCTGGGGGCCTGCAATAGCGGGAACCGTCATGAGCACCTATTACGTGCTCTTCCACCCACCGGGGGCTCCCTCGTGGGTCAAGATAAAAATCCCGACGACGAAAGCCTACGAGGTGCTTTTCGGGACCTCTGCGGTGATATACCTCTTCCTTGCTATCCTTAGCCTGGCTATAGTCGAGGTGATGAAGGGTGGCAGGATTCGGGACGTTAAGGCGGGCGAAAATGAGGCGCTGATTAATAATGGCTCTTAGAACTTTTTTCCTTTAATATCACGTTTTTGACACTCCTTTTGAAGTTGTCACCTTTCAAGAGCATTTTTCGGCCAATTCGCTGGTTGAGAGTTCTCTGGAAGTTTTTAGTAATGTTTTGTTATTGTGGCACTAATCGTTTTATTCTGCGGTATGATTTGTAACGAAATTTTTTCGAGATATCCAGCGGGGCAATGATCACACCTGTATTTAGCTGAATCCTATGAAAATGCGATGTTTTGTTTGAAAACGTGTTGTAAGGCCGAAAAACTCCATTCAAAGCCCGTTTGTGTTTCTGGAAGTCTCGTGTATGGTTTTGTGCATTGGTGAATTAGGGGGATTATGCGAGCTTGGGTTGGTTGTTATTCCCGTTAAAACACCTGAATTCGAGGCTTCTGGCGGGAGTTTTAAGACCCCTTTGGAGAAAGGCTTATAAGATTCGAGGGTTTTTATTCCTTTGTATGATCCAATCAAGGAAAATTCCGCCCTGTTGCAATAAGACTCTAGAAGAATTGAAAGCCGTGCCCGACGAAGCACTCCAGACTACACCAAGCAGGTTGCAATAAGACTCTAGAAGAATTGAAAGTGGATGAAATTGTCGTTGGGATAAAAGGGTTGGCTAGTTGCAATAAGACTCTAGAAGAATTGAAAGCAGGGCAACTGTCTTCCAATCCACTCCAAAGTACCTCGTTGCAATAAGACTCTAGAAGAATTGAAAGAAAATCATAATCAGGAAACTGATAATCCCCCGCAACGTTGCAATAAGACCCATCAGAACAATCAAAACCCGAGGGACAACGCTTATCAAATTCCTTTCCGAGTTTTACCCTGGTGGTTGTATGAAGGCCCGCGTCATCGAGCGCTTCAAGTTCGAGTCCGCCCACGCGGTTCTCATAGACGGCCAGGCAGAGGAAATTCACGGACACACCTTTAGACTCGAGGTGGCCGTCGAGGGAGAGCTGAAAAAGGATTACATCATGGACTTCCTGCAGTTGAGGGCTATCGTGGGAGATGTCATTAAAAAACTCGACCACCGGAACCTGACGGCGCTCTTCGAGAACCCAACAACCGAGAACATAGCCCTCTGGATTGCCAGCGAGATTGAGAAAAGACTTCCGGATGGTGTCAGGCTTCACCGTTTGAGGCTCTGGGAGGGTGACGAAAACGGAGTTGAGTTGGAGTTCTAGGTTCAAACGTCCTCTGCGAGAGCTTCCGTGATGTTCTCCGCCATGACGATACTGTTTGTTTTCTCAAACGAGACTTTTCCTGAAAGAGGAACCCCCACGGGAATGCTCTTTTTCTTATCTTCTGTTATCTCCCAGCTTATAAGGTCCCCTTCCTCAATCTGGAGAGCTTTTATCAATCCGGCTGGCCCCTCAATTATGTACTTGGCAGGTTTTTTTGGTGAATAGACCCTCCATCTCTTTGCCCGTCTAAAATCAACGACCCTCTTCGTTGAATCCAGCCAGATGACATCGATGTCACTCAGCATAAAAAACATATGAATCGAGGCGTTAAGCCTGCTTTCAACCGGCAGAACGAAAACGAGGGAGTAGTTAACGTTGCTAACGAGCATTAATCCTCTAAACCGCCGGAAAAAGTTGTCAGCCAACCTAACTGCTCCATGCCAGACCCGGTTCTTCGTCTCGTTGATTATCATACTTCCGGGTAGGAGGTTCAAATTAATAAGCCTGCCGGCGAAAAACTTTTAAATAACAAAATGTTACTAAAAAATGAGAACGGGAAGGGGGTGGTGGGAATGGCCGAGGAGAAGAAGGTCAGGACCCTTGAGCAGATTCAGGACGAGATTAGGAGCTACCTCGGTGAAATTGAGTACCTCAGGAGCCAGGTGGGTGCAATCGACGCAACAATCGCTGACCTCAGGACCGTTGATGCAACATTGGCCTACATAAAGGACAAGGGCAAAGGAAAGGCAATATACATTCCACTCGGTGGCGGAATCGCGATAAAGGGCAAGATTGAGGATCCTGAGGACGTTATAATGGACGTTGGAGCGGGAATCCTCGTTGGAGCGACAATTGATGAGGCTAGGGAGAACATCGAGAAGAGGATAAACGCCCTCATGAACCTCCGCCTGGCCCTGCTGAAGAAGATTGAGGAGGACACGAGAAAGGTCAACGAGCTCCTTAAAGAGCTCCAGGAGATGAGCCCTGAGGAGAAGGAGTGATTCTTCCTCGGCCATTCCTTTTTAATTCTCTGGGGGTGGTGGTATGGAGGCAGTAAAGGCCTACGAGCTCCAGCTTGAACTCAGACAGATTAGAGAACTCAGAAAAGCCATCGAGCTCAAGATAAAGGAGCTTGAATACGCGGAAGGAATAATAACAGCAACAAAATCCGAGAGGAAACTTTACAGGGCGTTCTCAGACCTGCTAGTTGAGATAACCAAGGACGAGGCCATCGAGCACATCGAAAGAATGCGCCTTGTCTACAAGAGGGAACTTGAAAAACTCAAGGAGAGGGAGAAGAAAATAATGGAGGAACTCTCAAAGCTCACTTCTTAAGGCCTTCGGCTATCTCAAATCCTTTCTCGAGAGCCCTGACGTTTATCTCTTCCGTCCCGTGGGGGACGGCGTCCCTTACTGCCTTTTCTATCGCTTCCCTGCTTACTATTCCAGTAACACCCACTAATATTCCAAGGGTTAAGATGTTCATGGTCAAGCTCAAGCCCGTTGTTTCCTCGGCTATCTCCGTGAGGGGGAGCGCTATGACGTTGAGCTTCTTTTCGAACTCAAAGTCCCTATGTGGCACAAGATCTTTCTCGACGATAACGGTTGCCCCCTCCTTAACCGTGTGGAGATACTTGGTGTAGGCCTCCTGAGAGAAGAACACGGCGTAATCCGGGTGGAGCGTTTTAGGATAGTCTATAGGCTCGTCGCTTATAACAACCTCTGCCCTGCTCGCTCCACCCCTCGACTCTGGCCCGTAGCTCTGGGTCTGCACCGCGTAGAGGTTCTCGTACACAGCTGCCGCCCTTCCGAGGATGACACTCGCCAGGATAACGCCCTGCCCGCCGAAACCGCTGAAGAGGACTTCCTTCCTCATTGCTCCCACCCCATCATCTTCTTGGCGCGCTTTATGTATTCTTTATACTCCCTAACGAGGCCCGGCCTGTCCCTGTCAACGAACTCTCCTATGACAATCTTGCCCTCAAGCTCCTCCTCGCTCATCTTCTTCGCTTTGGCGAGCGGAACCGTTATCTTCTGATACCAGCGAATTAGCTCCGGAGCGGTCTTCATCCTGTTCCTCCTTCCAAAGCTTATCGGACATGGCGAGAGAAACTCGACGAGGGTGAAGCCCTCCTTGCTCAGGGCCTTCTTTATGCTGTTGATTCCCTGGAGGTAGTTGAAGACCGTCCATCTGGCCACGTAGTTGGCTCCCGCCGAGACGGCCAGCTGGGCGATGTCGAAGGGGTTCTCAAACTGGCCGTATGGAGCGGTTGTTCCCCGGAGGCCCTTGAGGGTTGTCGGAGCCACCTGCCCACCCGTCATTCCGTAGGTGAAGTTGTTGATGAGAATAACCGTAACGTCGAGGTTTCTCCTTATGGCGTGGATTAGGTGGTTTCCTCCAATGGCAGCTGAATCACCGTCTCCCATGAAGGCGATTATCTTGAGGTTTGGGTTGGTGAGCTTTATGCCCGTTGCAAAGGCCAGAGCCCTGCCGTGAGTGGTATGGAGGCCGTCGAAGTTCACAAATCCGGGGACGCGGGAGGAACAGCCTATTCCGCTCACCCAGACTATCTCGTCCTGGTTGAGGCCGAGGTCGTCTATGGCCCTCAGTGTGAACTGGAGAACGCTACCGATTCCACACCCGGGACAGAATATCGTTGGGAGCATGTCCTTTCGGAGGTATTTGTCGCGAATCTCGTAAGCGGACTTCAAATACATCATCCCACCACCCTCTCAACTATCTCCATGGGCGTGTGAACCTCACCGCCTATCTTGCTTATCAGCTCCACCTCGGCCTTTCCATTGGCACCTTCCTTCACGAGGTGATACAGCTGTCCGAGGTTCATCTCGGGAACGTAGATTTTCCTCACCTGCTCGGCGAGCTCTTCAACCATCTCAAAGTCAAAGGGCCAGATTGTGTTGAGCTTGAGTAGGCCGGCTTTAACGCCCCTTTCCCTGAGAATCCTCACTGCCCTTACCGCGGAGCGGGAGACTATTCCGGTGCTTATTATCGCTATCTCTGCATCTTCAAGCATGAACTTTTCGTAGCTTATGATTTCGTCTTTGTGGTCCAGTATCTTCCTGAAAATCCTCCGTATGAGCCTCTCGTGAATTTCCGCATCGACGGTTTTCGGCCTTCCGCGCTCGTCGTGAGTTAAGCCGGTCACGTAGGTGCGGTAACCCTTACCGAATATCGGCATAGGAGGAACTCCATCTCCGTGGGGGTCTCCGAAGGGGAGCTTAGCTTCTTCCTCGTTGGCGGGGAGCTTCCGGTTAATGATTTCAATCTCATCGGGATTTGGAATGTAAACTCTCTCACGCATGTGGGCTATCTCCGCATCAGTAAGCAGGACAACGGGAGTTCTGTATTTTTCCGCGAGGTTGAAGGCCCTAATCGTGAAGTCGAATGCTTCCTGAACGGTTGAGGGGCTCAAAACGATGAGCATGTGGTCTCCGTGCGTTCCCCAGATTGACTGCATTATGTCCCCCTGAGCGGGTAGGGTTGGCTGGCCCGTTGAGGGCCCACCGCGCTGAACATCAACGACCACAATCGGCGTTTCGGTCATTACGGCATAGCCAAGGTTTTCCTGCATGAGTGAAAAGCCCGGACCGGAGGTTGCAGTCATGGCCTTTGCACCGGCCCAGGAGGCGCCGATTATCGCGGCTATGCTCGCTATCTCGTCCTCCATCTGTATGCTCACTCCATCAACGAGGGGCATGTAGAGGGCCATTGCCTCGAATATCTCGCTGGCCGGCGTTATTGGGTAGCCAGCGTAGAAGCGACAGCCAGCAAGGATAGCCGCCCTCGCTATTGCCTCATCACCCTGTATGAAATCGGACTTCCCAACGGGAAACGGATACCTCATTTCAATCCCTCCTCAAATCCGGCTTTAAAAGCCTTGATGTTTATATCCTCAGTCCCCTTCGGGACACGCCTCTTAATGGCTTCTTCAACGCTCTCTTTCTTAACGACTCCCGTTTTGGCAACCAGATAACCCAGAGCCACCATGTTAACCGTTAGGGCAAGTCCGGTAGTTTCCTCGGCTATCCTCGTGAAGGGAGCACCTACGTAGTCCCTATCAGGCTTAACGAGGTCTGTCTCGATGATAAGGAGACCGTCCTCCTTGAGCGAGTCCTTAACCGTGTCGTAACCGAGCTGGTGAAGGGCAACGAGAACGTCAGCCTTCGTGACTATCACGTCGTAAATCGGCTCTTTGGAAATTATAACGTCCGCTATGGAGTGACCGCCCCTACTCGCTGAACTGTAGTCCTGGGTCTGGATGACGTTCAACCCCTCTATCGCAGCAGCTTCCCCCAGAATCACGCCGGCCAGAACAATGCCCTGTCCTCCGATACCGGCGAGTCTAATCTGCATGAGTCACACCCCCTTAAGCCCAAAGTGCTCCTGCACCTCGTCAATCAGCTTGTTAAGTTCCTCCGTGAACTCGGGCCTTTCTCTGTTAACGAACTCGCCGATGACGAACTTACCCTCAAGCTCCTCCTCGCTCATCTTTCTGGCCTTGCTTATCGGGACGCTGTTCTTCAGGAACCAGCGGAGCATTTCAGCGGGCTCTTTCATCCTATTCCTCCTTCCGAACTGCACAGGGCACTGGGAGATGACCTCAACGAGGGAGAAGCCCTTGACGGTCAAAGCCTTCTTGATGCTCTCGATGAGCTGATAGACGTGGGCTGTCGTCCATCTCGCGACATAAGAGGCTCCCGCTGAAGCTATCGTTTCACTTATCTTGAGGGGATGCTCGATGTTCCTGTAGGGGGTTGTGGTTGTCTTTGCTCCAAATGGTGTCGTTGGAGCAACCTGACCACCGGTCATTCCGTAGATGAAGTTGTTGACGAGGATTACCGTTATGTCTATGTTCCTCCTTGCCGCATGCAGGAGGTGGTTTCCTCCTATGCTTGCCAAATCGCCGTCCCCGCTTATGACGACGACCTTCTTGTCCGGAAGACCGACCTTAACGCCGGTGGCAAAGGCTATCGCCCTTCCGTGGGTCGTGTGGAGTGTGTCCGCTAAAAAGTAGGGCGAGGCTATCCATGCCGAACAGCCGATTCCGCTGACAACTACCAGGTCCTTGGGGTCTATCTTCAGCCCGTCAACCGCGTTGGCGAAGGCGTTGAGAACGGTTCCACCGCCGCAGCCTGGGCAGAGGGCCGTGGGAAGGGCCTCTTTTCGGAGGTACTTGATGAGCGGATACTTTGAGTAAATCTCCTTGGCCATCAGGCAACACCCCTAATCTCGCGAAGGATTTCCTCAACTGTTAAAGGAACTCCACCTATCTTGTTGATTCCCTTTAGCAGAACGTCGTCGTTGACGAAGCGCTGAACCTCAAGAATCATCTGGCCGAGGTTCATCTCGGGAACGAGTATAGCCCTAACGCGCTTTCCTAGTTCCCTCATTCTCTCGCCCGGGAACGGATGGACTGTCTTCGGCACGAAGAGACCCGCTTTGATGCCCTCCTCTCTGGCCTTGAGAACGGCCCCAAGGGCCGGACGAGCGGTTACGCCCCAGCTGACGACGAGGATTTCAGCATCTTCCGTGAAGTGCTCCTCGTACTTCTCGTAAACGTCCCGGTTCTTCTCTATCTTCCGGTGTATTCTCCTAACGAGCCTGTCATGGACTTCCGGAGTGTAAACGTCCCTCAAACCGTTTTCCTTGTGGGTCGAACCGGTGACGTGGGTGAAGTAGCCGTGACCGAAGAGTGGCATGGGAGGAACTCCATCTCCGTGGGAGTCTCCGAAGGGGAGCTTGGCCTCTTCCTCGTTGGCAGGAAGCTTGCGGTAGGTAATCTCCACTTCCTCAACGTCCGGAATCTTGACGAGTTCGCGCGTGTGGGCAAGAACGCCGTCGAAGAGCATAACCACAGGTGTTCTAAGTTTCTCAGCTATGTTGAAGGCCCTTATGGTTTCCCAGAAGGCGTCCTGTCCGCTGGTTGGGGAAACGGCAACTATCGGGTGGTCACCGTGGGTTCCCCATCTGGCCTGGAAGAAGTCTCCCTGCGCTCCCTTCGTTGCCTGCCCCGTTGAAGGACCGCTCCTCTGTACATCGACAAGAACGAGTGGCGTTTCGGTCATTACGGCATAGCCAAGGTTTTCCTGCATGAGTGAAAAGCCCGGGCCTGCTGTGGCAGTCATGACCTTAAGGCCCGTCCACGAGGCGCCTATCATCGCCGCTATGCTCCCAATCTCGTCCTCCATCTGGAGGTAGTAGCCACCTAGCTTGGGTAGCTCTCTGGCCATCATTTCCGCTATCTCGCTCGAGGGAGTTATTGGATAGCCAGCGTAGAAGCGACAGCCCGCGAAGATTGCGCCGTAAGCAACTGCCTCATTTCCCTGCATGAAGTAGTTGCCGGGTTTGTAAAGCTTTTTAATGAGCCTAATCTGCTCCGGCTCGTCGCCGCGGATTATCATGAGTCACCACCTTACCGCGATGGCAAAGTCCGGGCAGAGAAGTTCACAGAGCTTACACTTGACGCACTTCTCGGCGTGAACAGGTATAGGATAATGAACGCCCTTTTCACTGAGCTCCTTGCTCCACTCGAAGACCTTTCTCGGACACATCTCGACACAGATTCCACAACCCTTGCAGAGAAAAGTATCAACGTCAATCTCAACAATTCCTTCCGCCTTTCCGACGACAAGATAGCCGTTTTTTTCGACAACAGTGTTCGCGTTTTCCGCCATCAACATCACCCCTCAACAAGGCCGTTTACGTTTGTCAACATTTAAAGCTTTCGCGAATGGACATTGATGTCCAGAAAACATGCATTCGAACAGGACCGTGCATTGGGAGAGAAGTTTAGAAAAGGCCAATAAAATTCCGAAACGATTACCAAGTTAGAAGTTGCCAGTCGAGGAGGCCGTTCTCGACGATGTAGCTCCACCTGTCCTTGCACTCCGGTCTGAGGTTCTCAAGGTAACTGACGTCCTGCGTTGCTGAGAACTTCTTTATGGCCTTTCCTATCACCCTGTCGTAGTCAGTCAGGCAGTTGTGGGGTCCCCTTGGCGAGCCAGCTCCGACGGGGTCGCTGAGGATTCTCTTGTCTGGAAAGCGCTTCTTAGCCCATATGAGAACTTCAACCGCACTCCATAGCCACGGGGGTCTGTACTCCTTCTTCTCCCAGAGCCTTTCGTAAAGCGTCCCCTTCTGGATGTCGGTGATGTTTATTGAGAAGGTATCCGTATAAGGCTCGGCTTTGATTATGCTCTCCTTGGCGTCCCTTATGCCGTCCCTCTCGGAGAGGAATATCGGCTTGAGCAGGAGGTAGGTTTTCACCTTTGCCCCCGCCTTCCGAGTTATCTCCGATGCCCTGACGAAGTCCTCGAAGGTGTTGCCCTTGTTTATAGATACATCGGCAATATCGTCGTTCGCGGTCTCCAAGCCGATAGCGACCTCAAAGTGCTTGTCTGGAACTATTTCGGCGAGCTCTTTAACGGCATCGTATCTAACGAGCTCGCTTCTGCTCTCAATAACAATTTCCTCGACGTTGTCCATCTTTGAAAGAATCTCGAATATTTTCCTCCTGGTTTCTGGCTTTAGCTCACCGTTGTCTAGGAAAGAGCCAGATGTGAATATCCTGACCGCGAAGGGCCCTTTTTTACCCTCGATTTTTTTGAGGGCCTCGTGGACGTAGTCCACTATTGCCTCCTGGCTCCACTTTGTCTTGGGTGCAGAGGTTGGATAGGCGCACATGTAGCAGGCTTTTCCTATTCGGAAGCGGTAGCACCCTATAGTCGGGAGGATTATGAAGAGCGCCTTTCCGGGCTTTCCAGCCACGTTGTCCTCGCTCGTCCAGTACGTCATGCTCTCACCTATTGGTCAGCTTGTGGAGATGGTTTTTAAATATGGTCTATTCGCCCCTGTATGCTTTTAGATAGAGTTCCTTAATTTCTTCGACGCTGGGCTCAACGGGGTTGAAAGCTACCAGTCCATCGCGGTAGGCCTTCTCCGCCATCTCGTCCAGCCTCGCCATGAACGTTTCTTCATCAACGAGCTCCCTCAGTTTGGGAACACCTGTTCTCTCGTTGAGCTCCCTGACTGCCTGAAGGAGGTCCCCCCAGTCCTTTAAGTTGAACTCCCTCGCTATCTCGTCGTAGCGCTTCCTCGCGTATTCGCTTTTGCTTGCGTTGAACTCGATAACGTATGGCAGGAATATCGCGTTTAACAGTCCGTGCGGACCAATCCAAGCCGCTTTGTGGCTCATAGCGTGACAAAGACCGAGGCGCGCGTTGAGGAAAGCTATCCCAGCCATCGTTGAAGCGTAGTGCATCTTCTCCCTTGCCTTTTCGTCGCCCTCAAGACTCCTCTCAAGGAAAGCAAAAACGGTCTTTATCGCTTTTATTGCCATTGCATCGCTGAAATCGTTGGCTACCTTTGTGGTGTACGCCTCTATCCCGTGAACAAGAACATCCAGCCCGGAGTTCCTCGCGACTTCCCTCGGCATCGTCATCGGCAACCTTGGGTCGAGTATAGCCACATCGGGCGCTATCTCGGGCGTTACTATGTTGTATTTGATTCCGTTCTTTTTCAGAACGCTTGCCGCCGAGACTTCGCTTCCAGCCCCGCTCGTTGAGGGAATTGCTATGAGTTTCGTTTTCAGCTTCGGAACCGGCTTGGGCCTTGAAAAGCGGTCCATGAAGGCTATCTCCTCAAAGTTCAGCTCTGGGGCGTCGTAGAAGACCTTCAAGGCTTTGGTGGTGTCTATCACGCTTCCTCCGCCGAGGGCAATTAGGAGATCCGGTTTGAACTCCCTAACATCCGGCAGGAACTCCTCGATGACCTCGACGCTCGGCTCAGCTGGAAGGCCAGTAACTGAGAACACCTCCGCGCCGGCTTCCCTCACGTAGTCCTCGGCCTCGCTCAGGAAGCCGTGTTTTTTCATCGAGTTTGATGCGAGTATGAGAACTCTCTCGTGGTTTCTCACTTCCTTTTTGAGTCTCTCCAGAGAGTTCCAACCTTCAACGACCTTTGTCTTCAGCCAGAACATAAACATCACCATTCAGAATTTTCATGAATACCTTTTAACGTTCACGGGAATTTTTTGAGGGTGTATTACGAAATTCACATTTCTACAGCCTTATTTCTAGAATGCCCCTATAACATCTTGTTTTGAACTTTAAGTTTGGGAAATACCTTTAATCCAGTTTCTGTACTTTTTTCGATGATTGTAAAAGGAAAGGTAGTTGGTGAGAGGGGAATCGCGAAGTTCAGGGCAGAGAAGGACGGTAGGATAGTAAAGGTCAAGGCGGAGTTCCCAGAGGGAGAACCCCTTGAATACTCCGTTGGCTGTCCGTGCCTAGAACCCCTTGAGCTGGTCGGCCTTCTTTTGCCTGCCTTCGAAGAGCGCCTTGGTAAGATAGAGGGTGTTTTTGTTGAGGAAGTTCAGGGTAAGAAATCCCTTAAATCCCTTTTTGAGAGAGTTAGAAAAATTTTTGAAAAGCAAAAAATAAATATTTCATCCTAGGTTCTTGAACAGTCTCTTCAAGTTCCTCTCAAAAGGTGGCCAGACAACGCCCCTGTCAGTTATTATGCCTGTCAGGTACTTATGAGGCGTAACGTCGAAGGCCGGATTGTAGACGTCGACATCGGGGGCAATCTTACAGCCACCGCAGGTCAAAACTTCTTCGGGCTTTCTCTCCTCAATGGGTATCTCCTTCCCGCTCTTAAGCGAGAGGTCTATTGTTGAGAGAGGCGCCACCGTGAAGAACGGTATCCCGTGCTCCCTCGCGAGGACGGCAAGGCTGTATGTTCCTATCTTGTTGGCAAAGTCGCCGTTCGCTACAATTCTGTCCGCCCCAACTATTATGGCATCGACCTTTCCCTGTTGCATCACGAAGCCTGCCATGTTGTCGGTTATCAGCTTGAGCGGAATGCCGTCGTAGTGGTACTCCCAAGCGCTCAGACGGGCGCCCTGGAGAACCGGTCTCGTCTCATCCACCCAGAGGAGCTTAAGCGTTCCATCCTTGTGCATTACCCTCAGAACGGCCCCAACAGTCCCGAGCTGGACTGTCGCTAAGCTACCGGCGTTGCAGTGGGTCAAAACGTTTCCCTCCGGTAAAACTTCAGCGCCGTAGTGCCCCATCCTGAGGTTTGCCTCAACGTCTTCATCGGCAATCTTCTGGGCTTCGCTCACGATGAGGCGCTTTATCTCCTCCAGCGGACTCTCGAGGTGCTCTTCGACAAGCTTCCTAATCCTGTTGAGTGCCCAGAATAGGTTCACCGCCGTGGGTCTCGTGTTCTTGAGCCTGTCGTAAGCGGAATAAAAGCCATCCATGAACTCCTCTTTTGTCTTTGCCTTTGAAGTATCTGCATAGAGTGCCAAACCGAAGGCGGCAGAGGCTCCAATCGCTGGAGCACCGCGAACCTTCATTGTAACAATGGCTTCGGCAACCTCCTCAACCGTTTTCAGCTCAATCATCTTGAACTCCCGGGGAAGGAGCGTCTGGTCAATCATGATGACCTTTCCCTTCTCGTAGCGAACACTCCTGGGGAGTTTCGTTAGTTCCTCCGGCTTATACCTTACCTCCACAGCGACCACCCCAAAGGGTTTAAGGCATCAACTTAAAGCTCCTTCGGTGATAAAAATGGTCAGGGTTTTCGTAACCGGCCCGGCAGGGGTTGGAAAGACGACACTCGTCGAGAGGGTTGCAAGAGAAGTTGAGCGCTGGGGTTACATCGTCGGAGGCATGGTAACGCGAGAAGTTAGAAGGAACGGAAGGCGCGTGGGCTTTAAGATAATCGCTTTGGACACCGGAGAGGAGGGAACCTTGGCGAGCCTCCGCGGGACCTCTCATCTGCCCGGAGTCCCTTTTGGGAAATACATCGTCCACGTTGATGAGCTCGAGCGGGTCGGTGTTTCGGCAATAAGGCGCGCGTTAGTTGAGGCCGACCTGATTGTTATCGACGAAATCGGCCCGATGGAGTACAAGAGCGACGAGTTCATCAAGGCCGTTGGGGAGGTTTTAAAATCCGAAAAACCCCTTTTGGCCGTTGTTCATAGGAAAATGGCGGACAAGTTTAGACCCCTCGGAAGACTCCACGTTCTGAGCTTCGAGAACAGAAACAGGGAATTTGGAATAATCCTCGATGAAATTATGAGAGAACTAAAGGCTAGAGGTTGAGGCTGTCCTTACAGCTCTCACAAATCCACCTCTCCTGACCCTCGATGTAGACCTTGTAGAGGGGCCCGTACTGACCACAGAGTTCGCAGATTCCATAAACTTCAGTCTCCTCGACTTCTTCCTCCTCTTCTTCGCTGTTCATCGCGTTCAATGCCGCGAGAAGGTCAGCGGCAGTGACAAAGCCCAGAGGCTTTCCAAGTCTCGTGACGAGGAGCCTTCTTATTCCCTTTTCCATCATCTTGTCTATCGCGTCACTTATATCGTAGTCGTCCTCGATGGTTATTGGGTTTTTGGTCATAACTTCGCGGACTTTGACGGTTTTTGGGTCGCGTCCCTTGGCGACGACCTTGTCGAGGATATCCCTGTCCGTTATGACTCCAACGATTTCCTCGTTTTCCACAACGACGGCGCTCCCGACTTTGTGTCTTGAGAGTATCTTCGCGACCCTTTCAATGGTGTCGTCGGGTTTTACAATCACTGCCTTTCTCTTGACTACCTGCCCCACGGTCATCATAGCATTCACCTCACAGCGGGGGTTGGTTTGAGTTTCTTAAAAACGTTTCTTAACGAACCACCCAATGGAAGCCACTAAGGCAAAGGTCGCTAAAGCCAGAATTATCGGGATATAACTTCCGGTAGAACTAGGTTGACTGGGAGCTCCCTTTGAGAAAATCCTTATGGTTTCAGTTTGAGCTTTCGAGCCCGTGTAGTGCTTCTTGGAGAGCCAATAAACGAGTAGCGAAAGCCCCGTTGCAATGGAAAGGGTTATTACCTTCAGCCTGTCAAAGGGCATAGTTTTTTCCTGTTTGGCTGGTCTTGGTAGCAGAAGTATTGGCCGGCTCGAGGCTCGGTAAAGCTTTACCTCCTGCAGTCTCTTTCCATACTTCCTCCCAGAGACCTCAACAAGACCCACCCGAAGGAGTTTGTCGAGATGATACGAAACCGTTGACATCGGCATCTTCAGTTCCTTTGAAATCTCGCTTATCGAGAGCTCTCGCTCGCGAAGAAGCCTTAGAATCGCCATTGCCTTCTCGTTGGCGAGAACCTGAGCCAGCTCTTTGACCCTTTCGTCAGTAACGTCTATGGCCTCGTACTCCAAAGGAGCCACCAGAAAGAGGTATGGGTTGATGCTATTAAACCTTTACCAATAAATCCGAAGGAAAAGGAAAGGAATCAGATTCACGGCTTCTCGAGAATGATCTCGATGGTTGAGGTGTTGGCAGTCCTACCGTCGGCGGTTGGAAGCTCTTCAGTACCTATCTTGATCTCCTTGACCCTGACCTCAGGAAGGAACCTGTTCCTGACAATCTCAGC
Source organism: Thermococcus sp. (assembly GCF_027011145.1). Lineage (NCBI taxonomy): Archaea > Methanobacteriati > Methanobacteriota > Thermococci > Thermococcales > Thermococcaceae > Thermococcus > Thermococcus sp. The sequence continues at coordinate 17,648 of NZ_JALVAO010000045.1, forward strand.
GACGTCAACGGCCCTGCTGATAGCCCTACCGCGAGCCTTGATGCTAACCTCCTTGGCACCCTCGTTGAACTGGGTGATAACGGCCAGGACGTAGTTCATAACCGGCTTCTTTCCGATGTAGACAACGTGCTCCTCAGCCATTTCTGGCACCTCCGGAAGTTTTGTCGTTAGGCTATCGCCGAGATATAGTTAAATACTTTTCGGTTCTGTCTCTGTTGAACGACTTTTATGTAAAGGGTTCATATCAAAACGTCTGTTTGTTAGGGGGCATAGCAAGAAAACATTATTAATCGAATTTATTGTCAGGAAAATAGTGATTACAATGGCAATTCACCCCATCGATTATCGATACGGAAGCGAGAAAATGAAACGAATATGGGGCGAGGAGAACAAACTCCAAAAGCTCCTTGACGTTGAGGCGGCCCTGGCGAGGGCACACGCGAGGCTCGGCAACATACCGGAAGAAAGTGCCCGCGTTATATCTGAGAGGGCCAACACGAAGTGGGTAAAGCTCGAGAGGGTGAAGGAGATAGAGGCCGAGATACACCATGACATAATGGCCGTTGTCAAGGCTTTAAGCGAAGTCTGTGGCGAGCATGGGAAGTACGTTCACCTGGGGGCAACTTCAAACGACATAATAGATACCGCCAACGCCCTCCTCATAAAGGAAAGCCTTGGGCTGATTGAAAGCTATCTTAGGGAACTCCGCGACGTTTTGATGAAGCTCGCTGAAGAGCATAAGTACACCGTCTGCATCGGAAGAACCCACGGTCAGCATGCCGTTCCAACCACATACGGTATGAAGTTTGCCCTCTGGCTCGACGAGGTGCAGAGGCACCTTGAAAGGCTGGAGGGGATTAAAAAACGGGTTCTCGTGGGTAAAATGCGCGGTGCCGTTGGGACTGCCGCCTCCTTTGGCGAAAGGGCCCTTGAGATTGAGAGGCTCGTCATGGAAGACCTTGGGTTAAGGCCTGCCCTAATAACGAACCAGCTCGTCCCCCGGGACCTGTATGCAGAGCTGGTGATGTTCCTGGCGTTGGTTGCGTCAACGCTCGACAAGATAGGCCTCGAAATCAGGAACCTCCAGAGGACGGAAATCCTCGAGGTGAGCGAACCCTTCGGTGAGAAGCAGGTTGGCTCGTCAACGATGCCCCACAAGAGAAATCCGATAAGAACCGAGAAGGTCTGCGGTCTGGCGAGGGTTCTCTACTCCAACGTTATTCCCGCTTTGCTCAACAACCCTCTGTGGCATGAGAGGGATTTAACGAACTCCTCGGTTGAGAGGGTTATTCTCCCCGAGAGCTTTGTCCTGCTCGACGAGATGCTCAGGGTTACGATTAGGGTTCTTAAAGGCCTAGAGTTCTTCCCGGAGAACATAGAGAGGAACCTCTATCTTACGAAGAATCTCATAATGGCCGAACCGCTGATGCTGAAGCTCACTGAGAGGGGCATGGGGAGGCAGGAGGCACATGAGCTTGTTAGACAGTTGGCGATGAAAGCTTTCCGGGAGGGAAGGGACTTCCTTGAAGTCGTTAGAGAGAGTGGGGAAGTTAGAAAGTACTTAAGCGAGGAAGATTTGGCCTCCCTGAAGCCGGAGAATTATATCGGCGTCGCTCCTGAGATAGTGGACAACGTGCTCCGCTATGTCCGCGAGCGGTCTCTCTGATTTTTCTAATTTTTACTACCAACTCTCTTGATTTTTGAGAGAGTGTTTATTATCTAAAACATTAATTTTATAACTTGATTAATTATTAATAAAAAATTTCTAATCACAGTTCTTATTTAACAAAATTCAATTTTATAATTTGTTCTGAGCCATAAAGTTATATCGACCTTTTGTTTATGTTTAATATATAACTCTGAAAAGTATTACAAAATCCGGAAAATCTACCATAGAAAGTGGAAGACCACGAGTAATTTGGGATATTCCTTCTATGGGCCAAATCGATGGGTATAACCAAACTAAGCCCGCATTAATCCCAATTTTCCTTATTACAATTCATCGTAGTTAATAGTGTTGCCAGTTGTGTTCGCGGTTGAATCTGGAGGGCATGCACTAAATGGAGCTAGTATATACTGGTCAGACTTTTACCTCAAACCGCTATGGGCTTCATTGATTAAAGCCGTTTTAGTTCTTTCCCCTGCTGACAAAAGTCCATTGATAAAGGCACCTTATAATGTATAGCTTTGTGCATAGAAATTAGATATAAGGTACATTATATCTCAAATTAATGACCTAAAATATACATTAACAATTGTGGGAACCCCAGATAGGTGGATAATCAGAGAGGTGTTCTTTATGAAGAATATATGGGTAGATGATAGCTCATGCAATAATCCTTTCTCTAGTTGGGAATTGGTAAGTTTTACGGCATGGTAAACGTTGCACTAGGCTGTTTTCTTAGTGTAACTCTAACTTGCATTATTGGGGACAGTTTTCATAGTGTATGGAGCGATAGTTAGCCTTCGTTCGGGTGTATAATTAGGTAAGAGGGATTATGAAATTATATCTGCAATGTATTTTTATCTCCATAAATAGCTCCTCTACTCCACCTCTGGCTTTTTTTAAATTCTTAAACTCATGCATTTCACACCTCTTGATGACCACGTTTAATTGTAACTCGCTCTTGGTTCGTGTAATGGGGGCGTTGAATACTGTTTTTATCCCTAATGAGTTGACATTACTGTTGTGGCTCCTTAGGGCTCCTAGTGGGTGCTTGTATTCATTTTGACGGGGATTTTCTTTGTATTTTAGTAAATTTTCCAAATTTTTTACTTGTTAATTTAAGGTACATATTTTTATTTGTAGTTTTGTTTTATTATTTGTTAAAATTTTATTAAATAGAAAATTATTTAAAGTTATATTATAATTTTGTTGCATTCCTAAATATTTACATTTTAATTTAGTAATAACTCACCTAAAAATCTGGGAGATAAATCCAGCACTGAATTAGGGCAACCTAAAAAATAAAACTTTGCCCATATTCCTCTAATCCCTAAGAATGCCCCTATCAATTTAGAATTCGTGAATTAGAATAGTTATCGCTCTTCTTTGGTTCCCTTCGGAACCTCATTTCCCTGAGGAAGGATTATCAGCTCCCTCCCCTCAACGAGCATCTGGGCAACCTTCTTTCGAGCAGAGTTCAAAGCCCTCCAAACAGTGCCCCTGGAAACACCCATCCTTTTTCCAGCCTCCTCCTGGGTTAGGCCCTCGTAATCAACGAGCCTTAGGGCTTCAAACTCCTCATAGGTCATGAATATCGGGGGCTTTGGCTGAGTAACCGGAGGGAGTGCGGGATAGAAGTGTCTGACCTGAGGAATGAACCCAATCATTCTCATCTTCCGCCTCCTTCCCCTTCCGCGTCCCCATCCAGGTCCTCCCATTGGCATTTCCAGTCCTCCTTTTGCCTCAATTTGTCCAGTTAGGGTTATAACCTTAACGGGAAAACGGCAAAGGGTGGGAGTATGTTCAGGCTGGTGGAAAGGAAGATAGGCTGGCACAAAGACTTCGACAGTTCGCACTTTCTTGCCCTGCCATACGAGAGCAAATGCCTCAGGATACACGGCCACACCTACAATGTTGACGTGGAGATATGGGGTGAGCTTAACGAGAACGGCATGATATTCGACTTCAACCACCTCAGCAATCTAGTGAAGCTCCTCGACCACCGGATTCTAGTCAGCGAGAAGTGGGTTGTCCAGCGAAGCGGGGGCAGGGTCACAGTCGAGAAGAACGGCAAGAGGATAGAGCTCCCCGAAGACGAAGTCGTAATCCTTGACAAGCCCAACGTGACGGCAGAATACATAGCGGAGTGGTTCGCGGAGAGGATAGCCGAGAAGGCGGGAGAAAACGTGAAAAAAATTCTTGTCAAAGTTTGGGAGGACCCAAGGAGCTACGCCGAGGTTTTGCTTGAGCGTTAGTTTTTCCCTCTATATCCTTTTTCAATTCGTTGACCCTCTCAAGGAGTTCGTGGTAGTATTCTTCATCGAACTTCTCCGAGGCTTCCCTTGTGAGGTCCTCGATAAGCTTTGCGTAGGCAAGAGCCATGTCTCCCTCCTCGCGCTCGGCTATGAGGGGTAACATGCTAACTATGTAGCCGATAAAAGACCCTAAAACCCTGTCCCACTCCTTTTCAAAGCCATTCTCGAGTAGCCACCCTTTGAGGGTTAGGAAAACCTTTATGGCTGGCTTCACAACGCTGTAATCCCCAAAACGGCGGTATCTGATGAGAAGATACTGGAGCAGTGAGAGAAGAACTCCTCCAACCGCTTCCTTTCCCACGGTACTCTCGGCAAACTTTTCAAACTCGGAGAGGCCCTTTTTCCCGCTCTCGAGGAATGCTTTCAGGAGGTTCGGATACGGTGGGGAGTATTGCCTGAAGTCGACCTCGTCAAGTTCTTCAAGTTCGGGAAGTATCGCCATAATAGCCTCTTTAACCTCCATCGAACCACCCAAAGCGTTAAATTGTTGCGCTTTTATTAGCTTTGGGGTGGAAACATGGAGTTTGAACCGGGAAGGGTCTTTCTACTCAGGGTTCCGGAAGGGGTTGACCTGCTCGATTTTGTGAACGGTTTCGCCGAAAAGAACGGGATAAAAACCGCCATAGTTAAGGGCATTGGCTCGCTCAGAAACCCTGTGGTTGGGTATTACTCCGAGGAGATTAAGGCCTACAAGAGAATCGAGCTCTTTGGGACGTTTGAACTGCTGACACTGTTGGGTAACGTCAGCATCAAGGATGGGAAACCCTTTGCGCACCTCCACGTTACCCTCGGAAACGCGAACGGCGACGTCTTTGGCGGGCACCTCATGAAGGGGGAGGTCTTTGTTGCGGAGCTCTACGTTCAGGAGCTCGTTGGTGAGCCGCTGGTAAGGAAGGAGAGAGGTAATAACCTCAGCCTCTGGGACGAAGAACCTTTGTGAACCTTTTCCATATTAGTGTGTAGTGCCACGCAACGATTCCGAAGACCCCTACGAACTCGGCGGGTGCAACTCCGGCAAAGTGGTTCCTTGCCCACGTTGCCAGAACCCAGCCGGTGATGAAGAGCGCGACGGTGAACACTGCCAGGCCCTTCTCTCCAGACAGGCCAATCCCGATTCCGGCTATGAGAAGACCAAGGCTTGAAAAGACGAAGAAGCCCCAGCTGACGTAGTAGTGTGGTGAAGTTCCCTCGGGAAATATGCCGATTAGCGCGAGGAAGCCAAGGCCGACGATGAAAATGGCAATTCCTGCCTTCTCAATCAGATTCCTGACTTCTCCCAGAAGGCCAATCGCGTAGTAAATTGCCAAAACCGCAGAGATTACAAGGGAGACGTTTAGAACCCAGTTGTACCTGAGGCCAAGCCTTCCGAGGTCGCTTATCGCGTTTTCCGTGAGTTGCCACCAGGAGCGGTTCAGGAAAACACCCACCCCAATTCCCGATAGCGCGACAATTGGGGCTAGGATTCCCGCGTAGAGCGGGCTCTTTCTCATCGCCACCACATTCGGGTAAAATCAAGGAGACAAAAAGGGTTGCGCTTTGGACATCAGAACACCGAGTTAAGCCTTCCTCCGTCAACCGGAATCATGGCGCCGTTTATGTAGCTTCCCAGCTCGCTCGCGAGAAAGGCCACGAGGTAGCCTATCTCCTCAGGCTTGCCGAGTCTTCCGAGGGGTATCGGCTTTGCATAATCTTGGAGGGCTTCCTCAACGGTCTTCCCTTCCCTTTGGGCCCTGTCCTTGGCCAGCTGTATCATCCTGTCTGTTCTTATTATGCCCGGCATTATCCCGTTGACGGTTATCCCCTTCGGCCCGAGCTCCTTTGCTAGAGTCCTAACGAGGCCGGCCATCGAAATCCTGACCACGTTGCTGAGGGCTATGTTGGGTATCGGTTCCTTTATGGCCACGCTCGTGGAGTAGACTATCCTGCCGAAGCCCTTCCTCTCCATCGCCGGAACGAGGGCCTTTGTCAGGTAGACCGCGGGGTAAAGGAGTAACCTAACGGCGCCTTCCCAGTCTTCCATGTTCATCTCCATAAAGTAGCCCGGCCTTGGCCCGCCGGTGGAGAAGAAGAATATATCCGGCTCGCCTATGTTTTCGAGCTCCCTCACCGTTCTCTCAAGGTCTTCGCGCTTTGTAAGGTCTGCAACTATGTAGTGAACCTCAACGTCGCTCTCCCTTCTTATTCTCTCCTTCGCCTTCCTCAGGTTCTCCTCGCTTCTGGAGAGCAAAATCACGTCAGCACCGGCCTTTGCGAGAACCCTGGCCACGCCGAAGCCTATACCCTTACTCGATGCAGTCGTGAAGGCCAGCTTTCCGGAGAGGTCTATTCCAATCATCGGGGCCACCCTTAGTAATTCGGACCTGAAATAAAAAACCTTTGGGGCGGACGTTTGACCTCGGGTTTAACAAGGGGAAGTCAAAATTCTCGCCAAAAACCTTAAATAAAAGGTCGTTTTTGCTCCGTTAAGGGAAATCCAATGAAGAAGTTTCCGGCGTATCTCGCTTCTTGGGAGGACATTGAAAGATGGGCTAAGGAAGGGGCATGGAAGGTTCTGGAAGATGGCTGGAGGCCGGACGTTATAGTCGGTCTTGCCCGCGGTGGATGGGTTCCGGCGAGGCTCTACTGCGACTACCTCGGCGTTAAGGACCTGGTGAGTCTCAAGGTCGAGCACTGGGGCGTTACAGCGACACCGGACGGCAAGGCCAGGCTCAAGTACGGTAGCAACTACAAGCTGGAAGGCAAGAAGGTTCTCATTGTCGACGATATCAGCGACACAGGTGAAAGCCTAACCCTCGCGAAGAACTACGTGGAGAGCCAGAAGCCGGAGGAGATAAGAACCGCGACGCTACTCACAATCAAGGGCTCGCGCTTCAAGCCGGACTACTTCGGCGAGGAGATAGACTGGGCCTGGATAGTCTTCCCATGGAACTTCGTTGAGGACATGATTAACCTGGTGAACAACATCCTTGAGGAGAAGGAAGCGGTTTCTACCGACGAGATAGTCGAGCTCTTCAGGGAACTCCACGGTATGGACGTGCCAAAGGGCAAGCTTGAAGAGGCTCTCAGGATTGCAGAGAGGAGGAAGGTTTTTAAGTTCCGCGACGGGAAATGGCGCAAAGCCTGAGGGAGTGGTATTTTGGACAGGGAAAAGAAAGTTCAGGAAATCAGGAACCACAGCGTCTACGCGCGGGAAATCTACGACATGCACAGCGAGAGCATAGACAGCGTCATAGACAACTACGAAAGTTTAAAGGAGGACTACCTCAACGACCACTCCCGGGCGAGAATCGTTCGGATAGTCTTCAACGAGGACAACGGCCTGCCCCTGGCTATAGAGTTCAACAGAAAGGACGACTCCTTCAAGGGCTTTACGATAGCCATCGGCAAGCCACACATAAAGAGCGATAACCTCGACGAAAAGAAAGGGGAAGGTCAGGAAGAAACCGGCTGAACGTAGAACCCCAGTTCTATTCCTTCTTTACTCCATATCTCGTAACTGCTGAGGTAGTAGGTCGGGTTCTCGAAGAGCGCCGTCAGGTTCCTGTTCTCGCCGGCGACCCAGACTAGGTAGTTGCTCTCGTTGTATGGATTCCTGATGGCCATTAAAACGCTCGCCCCGGAAACGTTCTTCAGGCTTCCAACGGCGACGGTAACGTTCCCATAGGTCTTTTTCAACGTGCTGTTCTCTCCAAGAAGGAGAAAACTCGTGACGTTCCTCGTGTGGGTCAAAACCCACTCTCCATTCATTTTTTCGAAGCGGAGCGGAAACTTTTCGTCGAGTTCATTTACAAGCCGGTTCGAGACAGGACCACCGACGAGTACGATAACTCCCTCGAGGTCGGACTCCGTAACGTTAACGTCCGGTTTCACAACGACATTTACCGGCGACGTCCACTGAGAGTAGAACTTCTCAAGGTTCTCCGCTATCCTTTCAGCGGTCTCCTTGTCTTTCTCAGTCCCGCTCGGGTCGGGATTGGCCGTTCCGTAAACGACCACAACCCTACCAAGTTCGGCCCCTCTGTCGAAGGCCCTCAGGGGTGTAACCGGAACTTCCCTTGAGTAACCCTCGCTGACGTTCTCTGGTGATGCAAATTTCCTCATCTCGTCGAGGATTTCCCAGACGTAGTCTGAGAAGGGCCTTCCAGTTTTCCTGCTCAGCTTTGAATAGTAGGCCGTCCTGTTGAGGAGCCACCCGACCCAGAACTCGCCCCAGGCCTTCTGCATGTTGATTGCCAGAAGGGTGTAGTTCTCGTCTACGTGACTTATCGCGTAGTCCTCCCAGGCGTCGGCAAAGCCCTCGTAGAGCATTCCAGTTCTGCTCCAGAAGTGCATGTCGTATCTGCTGAGGTAGGGCATGTCTTTCCTAATTGCATCGACAAAGTAGGTAAGGCTTGTCAGGTTTGGATACGAGTAGATTTCCGGGACAGTGACGTCATGCCCGAGCTCGTGGTAGATAAAGCCTAGGTAGAGGAGCTCGTTTAGGTTTTCGCTCACAACGTAGTCCCTGTTGAGGGGCAGGCCGAACATGGTGTCTCTCGCCGTTTTGTAGCTCCAGAGGGTTCTCTGGGGAGTTCTCCTCACGAGGGGAAGCATCCCACCGGCACCCCAGATCTCCGTGCCGTTGATTTCGGGGCTGAAGCTGTGGCCGTGAACTGCGACGAGATATGGATGAAGGAACTCGTAGGTAACGTTGTGAACCCCCGCGTTTCTGGCCATGAACTCATCGGGAGGGAGCATTCTGAGGGCGTTCTCATAAATCCTCAGGTCCTCAGCGTAGTAGTTCTCATGGGCCTTGTAAAAGGCCGTGAAGTTGGTTTCTCTCGCGAACTCCCCGAGGGCCGGGAGAAAAGTGTCCTCGAACCACGGGTAGTTGAGTTGCGTTAGGGGTTCAATCTCAGGGGGATTCGAGCAGAGCAGGAGGTAGTACTCAAGGTTCATAAGCAGGTAGTCCCTTTCGGGAATGTTTCTCGCCTGAGACATGTATGCCTTCAAGAGTAACACCGCCCTTGAGTCTCTGAACTTTCCGAAGTGCTCCTCGACATCGGCCAGATAGCTTCCCCTGTTTATGACGAAGGTGTCGTTTCCAAAGGCGAGGTAGTAGACTATTCCAAGCAGTTCAGCGTTCGGGTCTATTTCAACGCTGACGTTGGGAGTAACCCTAAGTGAAACCGTTCCAGGGATCTCAAGCGACATCATAAAAATCGCCAGAATTACCCACGCGAGGAATCTTTTCATGACATCACCTAGTGGTAGTGAATGGAATGGGTTATAAGGGTTGCGGGGGAGGTTTTAAAACGGACAGTCCGACATGGGTTAGGGTGACCTAAGATGAGAAGGGTGTTAATAGTAATTGCCCTGCTGATGATTGGCCTCGTTCCAGTGAACGGTGTCTCAGCAGAGAAAAGCGTTACTGTGGTTGCTACAATAGCACCAATAGCCTCAATAGTTCAGGAGGCGTTTCCGGGCGTAAACGTCGAAGTTATAGTCCCCCCGGGCGTGGACCCCCACGACTACCAGCTGACGGCTCAACAGGTCGAGCTGTTGTCCCGGGCGGGAGTTATAGTGACCACCGGGGGACACCTGCCGGTTGAGAAGAGGATTGCCGAGCTTGAAAAGGAAGGAACGATAACTGGGAAGGCCCTCTTCGTGGGTGACTACATGAAATACGGCTTTCACTATGCAAAGGAATACTGGTATCACAACAAGGACAACCCACACGGCGTCTGGCTCGACCCATATAACGCTATAGCCATAGCAGAGGCCACTGAAAAAGCGCTGATTGAAGTTGACCCGGCGAACGCGCAGACTTATCAAAGGGACTTCGAAAAGTTCGGGGAGAGGGTTCTGGCAATAGTTAAGGCCTACAAGTCCCTCGCACCAAAAAACGCCACCGCTGTAATCCAGATGCCCCCCGATGAGTACGCCCTCGACTGGCTCGGGATAAAGGCTATAGCGTCAATAAAACCTGAAGAAGAAGTTCCTGCCGTTGGTGTCGATGAACTACTCCCCCAGGCTGAGAGGAGCTCGCTTATAGTCTACGGCTCCGACAGCCCGGAACAGCTTAAAAAAGCCTCTATTGAACTTGCCCAAAAGAGCGGAAAGCCCCTGGCAGAGATAACGGTCTTCTGGAGTTCCGGAAACTATACTGAATGGCTGATAAAGAACACAGCCTCGATACTCAGGGCAATATCAACTCCAAAGAACGTGGAGAAGCCGGAAAAAAGCGAAAACACCGCCGTTACCTACGCTTTCCTTGCCCTTGTTACGGGTGTTGTTCTGGGGACAGCTCTCGGGGTGATATTGAAAAAATGAAAGAATCACTCGCGCTTGTAGGGCCTTCCGTCCCACTTGGGTGGCCTTGCCCTTCCTATTATTCCCGCGACCACTATCAGTGTCACCACGTAGGGCAGGGTCGCTATGAACTGCCAGGGTATCGTTCCGGCGAGCCATGGGTTGTTCTGAATGTAGATGGCGAAGTTGTCGAAGAATCCGAAGAGGAACGCTCCTCCAAGGGCTATCAGCGGATTCCAGCCACTGAAGACCATGTTGGCCAGGGCTATGAAACCCCTTCCAGCGGCTATCGTCTTGGTCACCGTTCCAAGCCAGTCTACGCTGAGGTAAGCCCCTGCAACTCCAGCTAAGGCGCTCGCTATTAAAACTGCAGTGAAGCGGTAGAGCTCGACGTTTATTCCGAGTGCATCGGCCGCTTCGGGGTTCTCACCAACCGCCCTTATTCTCAGGCCGAATGGCGTCTTGAACAGCACCCACCAGGCTATTATCGCGACCGCTATAGTTATTGGCACGAGGGGGCTCAGGGAGTTTCCGAAGGCGTCCATCCACAGCGGGCTAATTTGGGCATTACTGGGAACCTGGTGCTGGCCGGCGGTTCCCCAGTAGGCCCTTATTCCAAAGGCCACCGCACCGTAGCCAAGGAGGTTGAGGCCTATGCCGGGAATCACGTGGTCGCCCTTCAGGTAAACCGTCAAGACGCCGTGGAGGACACCGAAGAGGAGTCCGATAAAGGCACCGCCAAGAAGGCCAATCCAGCCGTTGCCGGCTAACTCTGCAAAGATTGCCCCGAAGAATGCCCCGAACATCAGAATTCCCTCGTAGCCTATGTTGACGACACCGGCCCTCTCGCTTATCACCGCGCCTATGCTCGTCAGGGCTATAGGAACCATCGCCGCGAGTGACCCGAGGAGAAGGCTGATTACCATTGTCTCGTTCATGCCTTCCCCCTCCTGAAGAGCTTTGCGAATATGTCGAGCAGACCGGGAACGGCAACGGCTATGATGATGATTCCCTCGATGACTTTGACCATCTCAAGGGGAACGTGGGCGTACTGTTGCATTGCCGTCGCTCCAGCGCTCAGCGCTCCGAAGAGTATTCCCGCAAAAATTATGCCGAGCGGATGATTCCTTCCGACAAGAGAAACGCCTATTCCATCGAAACCGTAGCCGTAGACGTTGGCCAGTCCCTGGGTTATTGCATAGCTTGGGGGCGTGCCCATCACTATCCCTGCACCAGCTAATCCCGCGGTCATTCCTCCAATGACAAAGGACCAGATTGCCGAGCGCTTGGGGTTTATTCCGCCGTATTCCGCCGCCCTCGGGTTCTGACCACTGGTTCTGAGTTCGTAGCCGAGTTTGGTGTGCCACATCACCACAAAGACAATCACCGCGGTTATTATTGCGATTACAAACGCCCATGAAAGGCTCGTGTTCTTTACAAGGAGAGGCAACCTTGCCGAGGGGGGAACTGGAAGTGTACTGTTGGGGTCCTTAGGGTTGTAGTAAACGCTGACGGCCAGCCAGCTGACGAGGAAGAAGGCAATCCAGTTGAACATTATCGTTGAGATAACTTCGTGAACTCCGCGGTAGACTTTAAGAACTGCCGCTGGAAGGGCCCACAGGGCTCCAATGAGAAGGCCAGCTAGGAGGCCCGCTATTGGGTTCTGGAGATACTGGGTTACTATTATAGCCGCTATCGCACCGAAGTAAACGGTTCCCTCGGCACCGATGTTAAAGAGCCCGGTTCTAGCACCTATCGCGAAGGTTATCGCCGTCAGTATTAGCGGGGCGGATTTGCTCAGTGTTTCCGCAATACCGTCTATTGATCCCAGTGAGCCTTTTATAAGCCAGTAATAGGCGGAACCAGCACTATAGCCACTGAACCAGAGGACGAGTGCTCCAACAAACGCACCTATGAGGATGGCTAGAACGCTCTCAGCAACGGGCTTTGCGTATCCCCTGAGCTCATTTTTGAGGCTCAACTTTAACACCTCCCATCATGAGTCCAATCTGTTCTTCGGTAACTTCATCGGGTTTCACTATGCCCATGAACTGTCCTTCGTACATTATGGCCATCCTGTCGCTGAGCTGGAGAACCTCATCGAGGTCGGCCGAGACGAGAAGAACTGCCTTGTCTTCGTTTCTCAGCTTGACCAAGTAGTTTCTTATGTACTCTGTCGAGGCAACGTCAACACCGCGCGTTGGCTGTGCCGCTATGATAAATTCCGGCTTCTTGCTTACTTCCCTCGCCACTATGAGCTTCTGCTGGTTTCCACCGCTCAGGCTTTTAACTGGTGCCTTGGTTCCCGGAGCACTGACCTCGAACTCCTCAATCAGCCTTTTCGCGTGTTCTTCTGCCCTGTTCCAGTCGAGTAGAAAACCCTTCGAGAACTCCTTTCTCCAGTGCATTCCGAGGATGGAGTTCTCGGTTACTGTCATTTCCAGAATTAATCCCATGTGGGTTCTATCCTCCGGAATGTGGGCCATTCCCATGTCGTAGAGCTCTCTGGGTTTTTTGCCGGTGATGTCAACGCCTTTGAGGTAAACCTTGCCCTTTTCCACCTTTCTCAATCCCGCTATGGCCTCTATCAGCTCGCTCTGACCGTTGCCCTCAACACCTGCTATGCCAAAAATCTCTCCAGCGCGAACCTCGAAGGTGAGCCCCCTTACTGCTTCTTCTCCCCTGTCTCCCTTCACCCAGAGGTTCTCAACTCTGAACACAACATCCCCGGGCTCTTTTGGGGGCTTTTCGATTCTTAGAACGACGTCCCTTCCGACCATCATCCTCGCGAGGAGCTGGGGCGTTGCCTCGCTCGTCTTGACGGTTCCGACGACTTCCCCTTTCCTTATGACCGTAACCCTGTCCGTTATCTCCATGACCTCGTTGAGCTTGTGGCTGATGAAGATGATTGTTTTTCCCTGTTCTTTGAGCTTTCTCAGGACTGCGAAGAGTTCTTTGACTTCTATTGGGGTAAGAACAGCCGTGGGCTCGTCGAGAATCAGAATGTTGACATCACGGTATAGCATCTTTAAAATTTCAATCCTCTGCTGGACTCCGACGGGAAGGTTTTCAACGGGAACGTCCAGCGGAACCTGGAAGTTCAGCTCGTCCATTAGCTTTTGGAGCTTCTTTCTAGCATTTTCCACGTCAATCTTCGAGAGTAAGCCGTGTCCTTCCATTCCGAGGATGATGTTCTCAAGGGCGTTGAAAACCTCAACAAGGGTGAAGTGCTGGTGCACCATTCCAATACCGTTCGCTATAGCATCGGCGGGACTCTTAAAGCGGACTTCTTTTCCCCTAAGAAAGATTTTACCCTTTGTTGGCTTTAGCATACCAAAGAGGATTTTCATGAGCGTGGTTTTTCCGGCACCGTTCTCGCCGAGAAGACCGAGGATTTCACCTTCATAAACCTCAATCGTAACACCTTTCAGGGCTACTGTTCCATCAGGATAAACTTTGACAATGTCTCTCATCTCAAGCACTGGAGTTCTCTCTTCCATTCCTATCACCTCCAAAAGGGAAAACAAAAAAGGGGAAAAGAATTCACTGCTTGTGGTTCTTGTAGTAGTCGAGGGCCCAGTAAGCACCGAAGCGGTAGCCACCCTCGAACTTGTAGAGAACCGGAATCTCCATACCGAGGACGATTCCGATGGTGTCCTTGTGGTCGTTGAGCGCTATAAGTGCCGCGAGGGCACCGGCGAGGGCTGAACCCTCGTTCTCCTTGAAGAGGACCATCTGGACGTTGTGTGGCATATTCGGATCGTAACCGTCAATAATGACGAACCTCTGCTTTGGATACTCCTTGGCAACCTGCTTAACCGCGTTGGTCATCATAAAGCCGACGGCTATTATTATGTCGTACTCTCCGGTCTTGGCGAGGCTCCTGAGGTTCGGGAGGTAGTCGTTCTCGCTGTTGCTCTGTATCTCGGTGAGCTGTAGACCGAACTCCTTGGCGGCCCTTTCGGCACCCATGTAGGCCATGTCGTTGAAGCTCAGGTCACCCCTGCCACCGACGTCGTAAACTATGGCTATCTTTTTGGTGTTCTTCCTCTCGTTGAGGGTCTTGTTGAAGTATGTTTCTGGCTTTGGCTCCTTGGCAGCCCACTCCTTGGCGTATTTCTCCATTACTGTCCAGTTCTGAGCCTTCCTAAGGAGCTCGATCTGGTCTTTAGCTGTAGCCTTGGGGACGAGAATCTTTCCACTTATTATCTCCTGCTGAAGCTGGTCAACCGCCTGCCATATCCATGCCGGAACCTGCTGGCGGGTCTTGTTAAGGTATTCAAGGAGTTGCTCCTCGTTCTGGAATCCGAGGTCCTTAAGCTTCTTCTCCCTTACATCGGGCGGGAGGGAGTCGAACATGGCCTTGACATCTTGAAGTGTGCTGAGTTTGACACCACCTTCCTTGAGGCCAAGTTCTATAACGCCACCTCTAAACTGGTTCTCCTCTGCTTGCTTGACGGCGTTGTAGACACCAACATCAACGCGCTTCATCATGCTTGCTATTATAACTCCTGGCTTGATCCAATCCTGGGCGGAGTCGACACCAATCGCGAATGGTGGGCCCATCTTCTTGTTGTGAGCCTTTAGGTAGTCCCCGACGGCCTCGAAAACACCGAGACCGGTTCCACCTGCGACCTGGTAAATTACCCAAGCACCCTGCTGAAGCTGGGCCTGTGCGGCCTGCTTACCCTTCGCAGGGTCACCAAAGGAACCGGTGTAGGTGTATAGGATGTTTATCTTTGTAGGTACGTTGGTTGCCGTTCCTGTTGAAGTTCCACCACCGCTGATACAGCCGCTGGCCACGACGCTAAGGGCCATAAGGCCCACCAACAACAAACCGAACAGCTTTCGCATAGCCTAACACACCTCATCTTATTTTGTAAAGGTTTATTCGTAAGGGCTCCGATAAATACTTTGCGGTGTCCACCTGTATCCAAACGGACGAAAATAATTTAACCTCGACACAAAAGTTAAAGGGAAGCGTATGCTGAGGGAGATACTCAACCTCGACTCGGGCATTGTGATGGTCTCAGGGGGAGGCAGAAAGATAGCGAGGATTTACTTCCAATCGTGGGTAAAGCGGAGAAGAAAGGCCCTAGCTGAAGGGCTTCCTTTTTCAGTCGAGGGCGAAGTCTACGTTGGAAACCCCTTCCTGGCGGACTTTCCGGTTTATCTAATCGTCAATCCTCTGGCCAGAAAAAGTGTCGAGCGGGAAAAGTTGCTCCACTGGCTTGAACTTAAACGCAAGGAGGAAAAGCTCGTTCTCCTCTATGAGGAGCGCTACGTCGGGGATTCGATAGTCAGATACAGACTTAGGAACTACCTCGACTACCTCATAGCCTACCGGAGGGAAACTGTAGGAGTAGAGATTTTGAACGTTTATAAGCTCGAAAACGGCCGGGTTGTTGAGAGGAAGACATACATAAGGCGCCCGATGACGAGTGGCTTCGGGTCTGAGAGGTGATGACACCAGCTATCGCCGAGGGCTTTTTATATGCCTTCCCCATTTCTTCTCAGGGTGAGAACATGTTTGGAAAGCTCAGGGAAAAGCTCAGGAAGTTCACCAAACAGGTGGAGGAGAAGATAGAGGAAGAGGAGAAAAAGGTCGAGAAAAAAGTTGAAACCGAGAAAAAGCCGGGTATAGTTGAGAGGCTTCTTCAGGTTGAGATTAAGGAGAAAGACGTTGAAGATGCACTTGATGAACTTGAGCTTGAACTCCTTGAGGCGGACGTTGCTCTTGAAACGGTTGAAGCACTCAGAGAGAAAATCAAAGAAAAGCTCGTTGGGAAGAAGGTCCGCATAGGAACCAACAAGGCCAAGCTTATAGAAAACGCCCTTAGGGAGGCGATACTTGAGATTCTGACCCCCGAGAAAAAGCTCGACCTCTTGGAGATGATTCGCTCCAAAGAGGAGAAGCCCTTTGTCATAGTTTTCGTCGGTTTCAACGGCTCGGGTAAGACTACGACAATAGCGAAGCTTGCCCACTGGCTGAAGAAGAACGGGTTAAGCGTTGTCGTGGCGGCGAGTGACACCTTCAGGGCCGGGGCCATAGAACAGCTGGAAGAGCACGCGAAGCGCGTCGGTGTTAAAGTTATCAAGCGCGATTACGGAGCCGACCCGGCGGCGGTGGCCTACGATGCCATACAGCACGCGAAGGCGAGGGGGATAGATGTCGTTCTCGTTGACACCGCCGGGAGGAACGAGCTCAACAGGAACCTCATGGACGAGATGAAGAAAATAGTCCGCGTCACGAAGCCTGACCTCGTTATCTTTGTCGGTGACAGTCTGAGCGGAAACGCGGTTGTTGAACAGGCCAAGCAGTTCAACGAGGCGGTGAGAATAGACGGCGTGATTTTGACGAAGCTCGACGCAGATGCCAGAGGTGGAGCGGCTCTGAGCATAAGCCACGCTATTGGAGCGCCGATACTCTTCGTCGGCGTCGGCCAGGGCTACGATGATTTGAAGCCCTTCGACGAAAAGTGGTTCGTGGATAGGATTTTCGGGGAGGAGTGAGCTGTTTTTATTCTTCCTTGCCCAACGCCAGTTTTTAGTTCTTGTTCTAAGGTCAGGCAATCATGGCCCTTCTAAGATTTCCCGGATCAAGTCAAAATCCACTCTGGCTGTCATGTCTATGTTTATCGGCGTAACGCTGACCTTCCGCTCAACCTTGAGGGCGTAAGCATCGGTTCCGGGCTCGAATTCAGTCTTTCTTCTCCCCACAATCCAGTAGTAGGGATGTCCCCTCGGGTCAATCCTCTCCTCAACCGTTGGACAGTAGCGCTTTCTCGCGAGCCTTGTTATGGCTATCTCGGTCTCTTCGGTTGCATCGCTCGGAACGTTAACGTTGAGCATGTCCACTCCGGAGGGAAGACCTCTCTCAAGTATCGCCCGGGCAATTCTCTTGAGAAAACGGGCCGAAACCGAGAAGTCTATTCCCTCTCCCTCACCGAGGGTTTTCTTCCACTCAACTTCAAGGCTTATGGCTATACTTGGGATTCCGTGCGTGGAGGCCTCTATAGCCGCTGAAGCAGTTCCGGAGACAGTTATTTCTGTGCTCAGGTTTTCTCCAAGGTTTATCCCACTGACGGCCAAGTCAAACTTCCCAAAGCGGGCTATTGCAAAAACAACGCAATCCGTCGGAGTCCCATCTATGCCGTAAGCCACCTTTGCCCCCGGAACGTTCACGCGCTTTGCCCTTATCGGCCGGTGGAGGGTCATGGCTCTACCGCTTGCGCTCCTCTGGAAGAGAGGTGCAACTACGTAAACTTCACCGAGCTCGCTCAGGGCTTTTACTGCATTTCTCAGACCATTAGAATAAATTCCGTCATCGTTGGTGAGCAGTATTCTCATGTGACCTCCCCATGCTTTATTGGTTGGTCATCAAAGAAGAAATTTTCGGGTTTATAATATTCCCGACAAAAATCCCAGTTATCAGTCGAAGTTTTATGTTAAATTGTATATATTTCTTACCTAACTTAATAACTCACCGTAATGTTTAAAACCCGCAGGTCTTATAAGCGCAGGGAACAACGGCATTCGGTGGTTGAAATGGTGCGCTACATGGTTACTTCCGCTCTTCCATACGCAAACGGGCCGATTCACGCGGGGCACCTTGCTGGAGCTTATCTCCCAGCGGACATCTTCGTGCGCTATCTCAGGCTGAAGGGCGAGGAAGTGCTGTACATATGTGGAACCGACGAGCATGGAACTCCAATAACCTTCCGTGCGCTCAAAGAAGGAAAGAGCCCGAGGGAAATCGTTGATGAGTTCCACGAGCACATCAAGACGACATTTGAGAGGGCAAAGATAAGCTTCGACTTCTTTGGAAGGACTGAACTGCCCGTTCACTACAGGCTCAGTCAGGAGTTCTTTTTAAAGGCACTTGAAAACGGCCACCTCGTAAAGAAGGTCACCAAACAGGCCTACTGTGAGCACGACAAGATGTTTTTGCCCGATAGATACGTTATCGGAACCTGCCCCTACTGTGGCGCCGAAAACCAGCGTGGCGACCAGTGTGAGGTCTGCGGAAGGCCCTTAACGCCCGAAATCCTCATAAATCCACGCTGTAACATCTGCGGAAACCCGATAACCTTCAAGGACTCGGCCCACTACTACATCAAAATGAAGGACTTCGAGGAGAGGCTTAAGAAGTGGGTTGAGGGCCAGCACTGGAAGCCCAACGTCAAGAACACAGTCCTTGGGTGGATTAACGAGGGCCTTGAGGAGAGGGCAATAACCAGGGACCTGGACTGGGGAATCCCGGTTCCGCTGGATGATGAGGACGTCAAGGGGAAGGTTCTCTACGTCTGGTTTGAAGCACCTATCGGCTACATCTCCATAACAATCGAGGCCCTTAAGAGGGCTGGAAAAGAGGATGAATGGAAGAAGTTCTGGCTTAACCTTGACGGCGAGACGAGGGTCATACACTTCATCGGCAAGGACAACATACCCTTCCATGCGATATTCTGGCCGGCCTTCCTGATGGCCTATGGCAAATACAGGGACGATGAAGTCGAGGCAGAATGGCTCCTTCCCTACGACATTCCAGCAAACGAGTACCTCAACCTCGAGGGCAGGAAGTTCTCAACGAGCAGGAACTGGGCCATATGGGTTCATGAGTTCCTTGACGTATGGCCGGCGGATTACCTCCGCTATTACCTTACAGCCATAATGCCCGAAACGAGGGACAGCGACTTCTCCTTCGAGGACTTCAAGATAAAGATTAACGAGGAACTCGTGAACAACCTCGGAAACTTCGTGCACAGGGCCATGACGTTCGTGAACAGGTATTTCGACGGCGTTGTTCCCGAGAGGGGCGAGCTGAACGAGTTAGATAAGCGGGCCTTTGAGGAAATCGAGAAGGCCTTCAAGGAAGTCGGGGAGCTCATAATGAGCTACCGCTTCAAGGACGCTCTGAGAAGGGTCATGGAGCTGGCCATTTTCGGAAACCGCTACTTCGACCACCAGAGACCGTGGAAGACCGCTAAAACAGACCGCGAGAGGACGGCCACAACGGTTAACGTCTCCCTCCAGATAGTCAAGGCCCTTGGAATCCTCCTTGAACCGTTCCTACCGGATGCCAGCGAGAAGATATGGCACCTCCTCAACCTTGAGGAGAAGAGGAAATGGGAATTCACGGAGGTTCCAGCCGGCCATCGTGTCAGGAAAGCCTTCCCGATGTTCAGAAAGGTAACCGACGACGAGATAATCTACTTCATCCTGAACTACATAGCCCGTGGCAACCCCGAGAGCGCCAGACTGCTCCTCGATAAGTACTACAAGCGCGATGACGTGGTGAAAGTCGCATACGAACGCTTCAAGAACGAAGACGAGGCGAGGGCAATACTTAAGAGCATCTACGGTGAGGAAATCGAGAAGTCCGGAAAGAAAAAGAAGGAGAAGGAGGCGAAGAAAATGAGCTATGTGAGCTTTGATGACTTCGCGAAGCTCGACCTTCGCGTTGGAAGAATAATCGAGGTCAAGGACCACCCGAACGCCGACAGGCTCTACGTGGTCAAGGTTGACATCGGAGACGAGGTAAGAACCCTGGTTGCAGGATTGAAGAAGTACTACAAGCCGGAAGAGCTCCTCAACAAGACGGTCGTTATAATAGCGAACCTTGAGCCGAAGAAGCTTCGCGGTGTAGAAAGCCAGGGAATGCTCCTCGCGGCAGACGACGGAGAAAACGTTGCCCTGCTGATGCCCGACAAGGAGGTTAAGCTGGGGGCAAGAATCAGGTGAAGATTAGCTCCACCCAGTTCTCCTTTCCCCTTTTGTAGACCCTCACAAGCCCCTTCTCCTCGAGGCGTTTGAACATCCTCCAGGCTGTTGTTTTTGGAATTCCCAGAGCTTTCCTAACGTCCGCCTGTCTCGCCTTTCCACCGTGGTCGTAGACGTAGAGAAGTGCGTTTATTTCATCGTCTGTAAGACCGAGGTTCTCAAGCTTTGCAAGCAACTCCTCCCTCGATACTGGAAGGTTTGTTTTCTGGCTTTTACTCCTTTTCTTGAACAGGAAAGCGCCAATGGAAATCCCCACAACTGCGAGGATTCCAAAGAGGGGAGCATAGCTTTTTCCGTTTGTAGGCTGTGAAGTGTTCGAAGGAGTAACGAGGCTTTTGGAAGGGGTTTGGGGAGTCGAGGTCAAAGTCGGTGCCGTTGTACTGTTCGTTTGGGTATTTGAGGAGGTCTGGGTCTGGGAGGGACTTGGCGACTGAGATGAGGAAGTGGAGGTTCTTTCTGGAGTTGTGACTGGAGGCGGGAGTATGTAGGAGACGCTTTGATTTCCGGGGGGCATGGTTATGGAGTCGGAAGTTATTGTCAGCGGGACGGCACTCAGGGCGACCACTATCGCCCCGGGTGGGAGCTTTACAGTCACGGGATAGGGAAAGCTGTAGCTTAAGTTCCAGATTTCGCTCTTCTTTGCCGTCAGCGATGCCGTGAAGTAAGTTACGTTGAACTGTGTAGTTGAGTTGAGGAGATAGACGGTTAATGTACTCCCGTTCTTTTCGAAGAGAAGGGGCTTACCGTTCTGGTCAAAGACGGACAGCCCTGTAACGTTTGAACTTAAAAGCGGCACGTCTACGGCCACCGAATAATTCGGCGGGACAATAACCTCAGTTACCTTAACATACCCATTAGGGTACACACTAACCACAACTTTTTCAATGCTCTGTGCCGTGACCAAGGGTAGAGTGAGGAGTAGGAGTATTATCACAGGAAGTTTTTTCACGAATCTCCCTCCGGGTTACCTCTTCTCTCCCGGCTCTTTTTCAGGAGGTTTCTTGGATGTCGTGTTCGAGGAACTTTCCATGGAGCTTCCCGGGAACGAAGGATGCCCGGGAATTGTGTGGGTGATTTCCCTGAGCTTTCCTTTCCTCTCCATTTCCCTTAATACCTTTGGAACTTCCCTCAAAAGCTTCAGGATTTCGTCGGAATTTCCACTTTTTAAAGCTTGGTCTAACTCCGCCCTTAGGAGGAGGAGTTCTGTGGAGTTCGTTTTTTCGATTAGCATGTTAATCTTTTGAAGTTGCATCTCCCCAAGGAGCTCTGCCTTTGTTCTCACGGTATTCTGGACGACGTTATTCAGGACATTTTCCAATTTTTCACGGGAGGCATGAAGGAGGGAAATTTTATGAGCCAAATCCTCTGTGTCTTTCTCTTCAAGGGCAATCTTTACCGCGTTGTAGGCAAAAAGCGTCTGGTTATAAGCCAGTTCGAGCTCTTTCAGATTTTCTCCCGTAACATCTCCTGACTTGATTAGTCTTTCCGCGTATTCCAGGGCACTCTGGGCTATTGAAAGCTCGACTCTGGCGTTTGAAAGCAGGCTTTCATTGTATTCCTTTGGCTGGGGCTGTTGGCATTTGGCCAGCGCGGAGTAGTAAAGCTCCATGGCCTTTAGGGTTTCTTTTATACTTTCGTTGTAGCTTCCCGCCTTGTAGAGCTCCCAGGCCTTCATCCTAACCGCATCGGCATCGGTGGAATTGCATCCTATCTCTTTGGTGTAGTTTGCCAGCCTGTCAAGTGTTAAGAGCAGGCCTCTGGCCTTGGTAGACGCTGAAATACTACCGGGGCTAACCCCACCGGAGTAGGGTATTAACGAAAGGAGGAGCATACCTGCAATCACGAGTGAAATCTCTCTCACAGCCTATCACCGTTGTATTTTACAACTCCACCATACATTAGGGAAGCGGTGAAACAAAACGCCCGAAACGTTTCTCCAAGTTCCTTTCAATTTCTCCTTACCTGGGTGTTGAGATAGGAGAATATAACGTTTTCCCTAACCCCTTAACTCAATCCAGTTCTCTTTCCTGCCCTTTACGATTCTGATTAGTTTCTTCTCCTCGAGGCGTTTGAACATCCTCCAGGCTGTTGTTTTTGGAATTCCCAGCGCGTCTCGTATTTCCGCCTGACTCGCCCTGCCACCGTGTTCCAGCAGGTATTTCAGCGCGAGCTTTTCTTCCTCCTTCAGCTCGTCGCTTTTGAGAATTTCTCTGAGGGAGTCCTCAAAGGCGCCTCCGTTGTCGAATCGGTTTTTACCCCTCCACCAGATAAGGACTCCCCCAGCTCCGAGAACAACCCCTCCAAGGGCCAATATAAGTTTAAGTGGGCTTTCTTGTCCGTTTTGAACCGGTGAAGGACTCTCAATGATGTAGGAGACGCTCTGATTTCCGGGAGGCATGGTTATTGATGTCTCACTTATCCTTAGTGGGATGTCACTTAAATCAACAATCACGGAATTCTCTGGGAGGACAACCTCAAATGGAACCTCGGAAGAAAAGTTCAGCGTCCAGACGATTCCGCTCTTCGAAGTTAGGTCGGGTGTGTAGTAGGAAACCCTGACGAGCTCCGTGCTTTCGGGATATATTAATAGCGTTCCGTTAATTGTCTGGAAATCAACGGGGTTTCCCTCCGGGTCCTCTACAATAACGTCCTGGGCGTGCTCCGGAACAGAAACTATGATTGGAACCGTGCGATTATCGGGTATAATCGAGAGCTCCACTTTAACGTAACCGTCCTCGTAAACGATTAGTTTAACAGTCTCCTGGGCGAGAACGGGGGAAGCAAAAAGGAACACGATGAAAACCACTGCCATGCATCGGAGTCCCTTCATTCCTCCACCTCCAAAATGAAAGGGTTAGGAGTGAGCCTTTATGAAGGCCTCCACCTCCTTGAGTAGGGCAAGCGCACTATCAAAGTGTTCCCTGGCCTTCTCCGGGTGTCCTGTGCGAAGCAGACGAATTCCAAGTTTGTACTCGTTCATGGCCACTTTTAGTTGAACCTCTGCCCTCGAAACATCTACACCTTCCCGTTTTAGCCTCATTAACTCTCTGCCGTCTTGGATAAGTCTCCTGTGAAGTTCCCTGAGCTCCTCGACGTTGTTGCTCCACCGGGAGTGGCCTCTTACCTTAACTTTTTCCATCATCAGGTCTCTCTGGAAGTTCCTGATAACGTCCCTCTTCTCGATTATTAAGTTGAGTGCCTCATCCCACCTGCCTTCATCCGCAAGGGCCTTGACATGGGTGTAAAGCTCAAGGAACGCGCTGTACGTCTGGTTCAGCTCGGGACTCGGGTTTTCGCTCAGGGTTCTGTTGGCGAGCTCAATTGCCCTTTCCCCCTTCAGGAGGAAGCGCTCAACGATTTTCTCGGAGTTCTGATGGAGCATCTCGGTTCTAAGCTCCCTAAGGGCCTCGTCGAGCTGGGCTTTTTTCTCAAGGGCGACGTTGTAATCCTCCCGGGCCTTCGTCAGGTTCCCTGAGCGGATGTCCTCAACCACGAGCTTGAACGCATTGAGGGTTTCGTTGTAGAGCTCGCTCGCGCTGGTAACGTTTAGACCCCGCTCCTCCGCAACTGAGATAAGCCTACTGGCGTATCGGAGGTAGGCCATTGCCCTCTCGACCTGAGCCCTGAGCTGGGCGTTTGGACCAATCGCGGGAGTTTTGATATTCACCTCCGAGAGAACGAGCTTGTAATAGTGCATTGCCATGAGCGCATCAACCATCGAGGCGTTGTAGTTTCCAGCTTGAAACTCGCTGAGGGCTTTGTTGTAGTGCTCCTCTGCCAGCTGGTAATATGTCGAGTTAGTCATGTTCTCAGGAACTCTGGCCTCGACGACTTCGGCCAGCTTTTTAAGGTTGTTTATGAGCTTTTCAGCGACTACCTTCTCCTGAGGAATCTCGTCCGTGGCCGAACTCGAACCGCTCGCGAGGGCGAAGGGCACGATGCTTCCAACGAGCAGGGCCACCAACACTACCACGGCCCACCGCTTCACGGCCATCACCGTCACCCAATACTCCCCGGGGCTATTTTAGGGTCGCGGTGAAACGCGCGTTTCAAATCGTTCCTTTCTCCTCAAGCTCCTTTGCAAGGAGTGCAACGGTCAGGATACCCTCCAAGATGCTCCCAAAGTTTGGGGTCTCGCCGAACTGGGCGAAAAGGGTTCCGTAGTTGGGGTGCCAGGCATCAACCTGCTTCCTGTCCCTGGCGGTTATGATGTAAACCACCCAACCTCTCTCCTCAAGCCAGTCAACGAGCTTCCAGGCGTCGGCCATGTTTTCAACTTCGAAACCGAACTTCTCCCGAACTTTCCCGATGAGCTCCTCCATGGAATCACCTCAACCCGCTGATTATCATTCTGATTGCCAGCAAAAGCATGACCATTGCAAAGGCCGTCTTTAGGTTCCTTGCCTTAATCCTTTCGGCGAGTCTCGCACCTATCTGTGCCCCCACAATCAGTCCCGGCACGAGGAGGAGAAGCCAGTGAACGTCCACGTTGCCGAGGTAATAGTGCTTGAGCGCACTGCTCGTTGAAGTGAACACTATCGCAAAGCTTGACGTGGCGACAGCGTAGTGCATCGGCATTCCAAGCCAGACAAGGAACGGAACGTTTATGATTCCTCCCCCAACTCCAAGGAGGCCACTCGCTATCCCAGAGAAGAACCCGCCAATGGGGACAAGCCTGTAGTCTATTTTAATCTCACTGAGCCTGGTCTCATTCAGTTCAACGGTTTTCTTCCGGTAAATCCTGTAAGCCACGAAGAGGAGCGTTACGCCGAAGATGACCTTCAGCTCTCCTGGGGTAACGTACGTCGTCATGACGGCACCGAGGTATGCCCCAACTATGGCGGGAATCGAGAGCAGGACGCCTGTTTTGTAGTGTATCAGCCCCCTCCTTGAGTAAGCTATGGTGGAGCTCAGTGCCGTGAACACGACCGCCGCGCTTGAGGTCCCCACAGCTCGATGAATCCCCACGCCCAGAATGTTTAAAACCGGGACTAACACGAAGCCTCCTCCGAGGCCGAAGAGGGCTGAGACTACCCCAACCGTGACTCCAACGGCGAAGTAAAGGGCGTAGTTGTTCATGGGAGATAGTTCCCCCTCGTTTTTATAAAACTGACGAAAGCCTTTTACTGAAGAGGGAGAAACCATATTCATGGAGGCAAAGGCCATATCCTACTGGTTCATCGTCAGTCTGGGGTTTACACTCACCCAGCCGGGGGCCGTAGCTTTTGCAAACTGGGACGCTCCCTACGGCTTTTACAAAGACCTTTCGGTGTGGCTGAGCTGTGCGGGGGCGTTTCTCGTTCTCGTAACCCTTTACGGCCTAGCCCTGTGGAAAAGAGAAAAGCTGAACCCGGTTCACCCCATTGGTGCAGGAGTTTTGGCAACGCTCACACTCTTCCTCGGCTACTGGGCCGAGGGTTTCATCAGGGGACGGATGGGATACGGAAGTTCCAATGCCGTGATGTTCCTAATCGGCGGTTTTGTGGGACTTTTTCTGGCCCTGATGATACTCCTCATGATGATTCCCCATATCTTTGTTGGCGGGTTAGATGGCCTTTATTACCCCTACGATAGACCCCTCTTAACGGCGTGGGCTATTTCACTGGCCATCTCGCTGGTTCTCCTTGGGCTCTACCTAAAAGCCAGGAGGGAATGGCTAAGGAATGGCAAGGCCGAGGCCCTTGAGAATCATCCTTAATGCTAAAAGGGCCATAACAACGGCGAAGGCCTTTTTTAGGGAAGATGCCCTCGTTCTCTTCGCTATTTTCGCTCCAAGCTGTGCGCCGATTATCAACCCGGGGACGAGGAGGACGAGCCACTGAACTTCAACGTTGCCCATAGCGTAGTGTTTTAACGCTCCAGCGGTGGCCGTGAACACTATTGCAAAGCTCGAGGTGGCAACCGCGTAGTGGATGGGCAGTCCAAGGTACGTGAGGAAGGGCACGTTGATTATACCCCCACCTATTCCGAGTAGCCCGCTCGCTATTCCAGCGAAGAAGCCACCAAGAGGGATGAGCCTGTAGTTTACCCTAACGTCCTCGAGTTTAATCTCATCTGGTTCTGCCGTCTTCTTGCGGTATATTCTCACCGCAACGAGGATTAGGGCAAGGCCGAAAATCACCTTCAGCTGGGAGGCACTTATAAAGCTCGTGAGCCAGGCACCAATGTACGCCCCGATTACAGCCGTTGAAGCCAGCAAAAGGCCGGCTTTGTAGTGTATTCTCCCCTGCCTGTGGTAGGCTATGGCCGAGCTGAGGGAAGTGAAGACAACGGCCGCGCTGGATGTTCCGACTGCATGGTGCATCTCAACGCCGAGGGAATTGAGGGTAGGCACTATTAGAAAGCCTCCCCCCAGACCGAAGAGCGCCGCGAGGATTCCGATGAAGACACCGACGGCGAGGTAGCCAAAGTATCTCAGCATTGAATCACCACTCGAAGGCTATCGCTTCAATCAGCTTTATCAGGGCCTCGGCATCTTTCTCTATGAAGCCTTTCGGAAGGCCTAGTCCCCTCTCATCGCTCCGCTGGTAGTTTATTCCGTTCCTCTCGGCTATTTCAATTACCCTTTCAGGAGTTTTGCCCACGACCGGGCCCTTACCGGGCTCTCCGTTGAGGATTCCGAGCTCGATTACCTCTCCCCTGAACTCCGGGACGACTCCAAAGGCGAAGACGTTCCTCCCCGGAACGTCGTGGTCGGTTAAATCGGCTATCGCTTTGACGGAAACATCGATGAGTGGCCAATCCTCGGGGTTTTCAACCACGAAGGCTAGCCTGTCAGTGAACTCGCCCTCGTCGTCCCCGAATTCGAATATTAGGCCATTACCTTCCTCGAAAACCTCGCCGTAAGGCTCGAGGAGTTTCTTAAGTTTCCCCTTCCAGTCCATGTTTCCTCCCTCACAGCATCTTGACCTTTTCAGGCGGGCGGATTTTGAGGACTTCCCTGTTGACGAGAGTATCTGGAACCTCACCTCGGAGAACTGAGAGAAGGTTCTTTACAGCCTGAAAGCCCATGTCCTCCATGGCCTCCTTAGAGAGGCCCGCATAGTGGGGCGTTAGAACGGTCTCCCACTCGTATTTGAACAGCTCGTGCTCCTGAACGGGCTCTTTCTCGAAGACATCTGTGGCGTAGCCTTTCAGCCTGCCATCTTCGAGGGCCTTGGCGACGGCGTTCTCATCGACGAGGCTTCCCCTGCCTATGTTCACGAGGTATTTCCCCTCGAGGAGCTTCAGCCTTTCCTCGTTGATTATGTGGTAAGTTTCAGGTGTGGCCGGCAGTGCCAAGATAACGATATCGCTCTCCCTTAAGACGTCATCCAGGGGCATGTAAACGGCCCCAACTTCCCTCTCAATATCCTCCTTCCTCGAACGCGACCAGTAGAGTACCTCCGTCCCCATAGCCTTCATTCTCCTCGCTATGGCCTTTCCTATCGCACCCATGCCGAGGATTCCGACCCTTTTGCCGTAAACGGTCTCTATCTCCTTGAAACCGCTCCAGACGGTTTTATGGGAGTCCCACTTTCCGGAGCGAATGAACTTATCTGCGTAGGCTATCTTCCTGAGGAGAGCTATCGTTAAGCCGACCGCGAACTCAGCTACCGCTTCACTGAGCCATCCTGAAACCTTGGTAACGTAAATTCCCCTTTCCGTTGCTTTCTTCACGTCAACGTGGTCGTAGCCGGCTGAGTGACAGCTTATGACCTTGAGCCTCTCGGCTTTTTCTATGACCTCCCCGGGAACGGGGTTCAGTGGGGAAACGATTAGCCCGTCGTATTTCCCTATTATCTTCTTGAGTTCATCAACGCTCGGATAAAGGACAACGTCAACGTCAGCGTATTTTTTGAGCTCCTCCAGCGGTTTGCTCTTCATCTTGAAAAGAACGGCAACCCTGGGTCTCATAACACCACCTTGAGACCTTTATCGAAACGACCCTAATAAGATTTCCGGAGTATTAAGATGCGAAAACAGTCCGGGAAAGCTTAAAAACTCCTCCCTGTTCTCTCTTTAGGTGGTGCTCATGGGGAAGGTAAAGCGCGAAAAGTGGAGCAACGAGTTCAGCGAGTGGTATAACGAGCTCCTCGAAACCGCTGGAATAATCGATAAGCGTTATCCTGTCAAGGGTATGAACGTCTGGCTTCCCTACGGTCTCAGGATTATGCGCAATATAGAGGCCTTCATAAGGGCCGAAATGGAGAGAACAGGCCACGATGAGGTTCTCTTCCCTGCTCTTATTCCCGAAACGGAGTTCCAGAAGGAAGCAGAGCACATAAAGGGGTTTGAGGATGAGGTTTACTGGGTCACACATGCAGGTCTGGACCCGCTCGACGTAAGGCTCATCCTTCGTCCCACCAGTGAAACCGCTATGTACTCAATGTTCTCCCTCTGGATTCGCTCCCACGCCGATTTGCCTTTCAAGGTCTATCAGATAGTGAACGTTTACCGCTACGAGACCAAGCACACCAGGCCCCTCATCAGAGTCAGGGAAATCAGCCGCTTTTTCGAGGCCCACACCGCTCACGCTGACTTTGAAGACGCGGAGAGGCAGATTAAGGAGGACCTTGAGATATTTGATAGACTCGCCAGGTTCCTTGCTCTCCCCTACATAATCTCCAAACGCCCGGAGTGGGACAAGTTCCCCGGTGCCTACTACTCCCTCGGGGCGGAGATAATGATGCCCGACGGCAGGACCCTTCAGATAGGCACGATGCACAATTACAAGCAGAACTTCGCCAAGGCCTACGACATAAAATACGAGACGGAAAGCGGTGACCACGAATACGTTCACCAGACTACCTTTGGAATGAGCGAGAGGCTTTTGGCGGCGGTTATAGCGGTTCACGGAGACGACAACGGAATGGTCCTCCCACCAACTATTGCCCCGATTCAGGTTGTAATCGTGCCCATACCGAAGAAAGAGGCCAGCGTTGACGTCTTCGCATACGCGAGGGAAATTGCCGAGGAGCTTAGAAAAGCCGGCTTTAGGGTTCACGTTGATGAACGCGACATAAGGCCGGGCAGGAAGTACTACGACTGGGAACTCAAGGGAGTTCCCCTTAGAATCGAGGTCGGCCCGAGGGATGTTGAAGGGAGGAAGGCTGTTATAGCGAGGCGCGACACGATGGAGAAGTTCACAGTCGAGCGCGACAATATCGTTGAAGAGGTCAGAAAGACCCTGGATGAGATTCATGAAAACCTCTACAGCCGTGCTAAGGAGTTCCTTGAAGGCCACATCAAGCGCGTTGATACGATAGAAGAAGCCAAAGAGGTCTTCGAGGACAGGCGCGGGGTAGTTGAGATTCCCTGGTGCGGAAGCGAGGAGTGTGGCCTTAAAATGGAGGAAGAGCTCGACGCCAAGATGCTCGGTGTTCCCTACCCTGAGGAGAAGGCTAAAGCTCCAGAGGGCAAGAAGTGCCCGGTCTGCGGTAGGGAGGCAAAGTTCATAGCGAGGTTCGCGAGGACCTATTGATTTCCTTTCCCACCAATATACTTTTAAGTAATTTACTTCTGAGTAAATTACTGGTGAGTAAATTGTCTTGGAAGTTCGTGGACAGGAAGTGTGAGCTAAGCCTCTTGGAAAACCGATTGGGGAGTGGAAAGGGGGAGTTCATCGTAATCTACGGGCGTAGAAGGGTGGGAAAAACTGCTCTTATAACGGAGTTTCTAAAAAGACACGGTGGAATATACCTCCTCGCCAGAGAGACCAGCGACCTGGAAAACCTGAAGCGTTTTTCTGAGAGGATAGCGCTTTACTTTAACGACGAAGTCCTTCTAAAAAACCCCTTCCAGAGCTGGGACGCACTCTTTGAGTACCTTCATCAAAAAAGTCTTGAGGAGAAGCTAATCGTGGCCATAGACGAGTTTCCTTACCTTGTGCTCTCAAACAGGGCTTTACCCTCAATTCTGCAGGAGTACTGGGACACCAAGTTCTATAAGGGAAAGCTATACCTCATAATAAGTGGCTCAAGCGTTTCGATGATGGAAAGGCTCCTCGGCTACAAAAGTCCCCTCTACGGGAGGAGAACGGGTCAGCTGAAGATGGAACCCTTAGATTTTTTCAGCGCCAGGGAATTTCTCCCGGGGTTTACGCTTGAGGACTTTGTGAGGGCCTATTCGATTCTTGGTGGAACGCCGGCTTACCTGCTCGAATTTGAGGATAACCTAACCCTCGCGGAGAACCTTCTGGAGAGATACTTCAGACAGGACAGCCTTCTCTACAGCGATGCCCAGTTCGTTTTGAGAGAAGAACTCGACAGGCCGAGGCTTTATTTTGCAATTCTCGAGGCTATAGCCAGGGGCAGAACCACAGTGGGTGAGATAATGAACGAGACTGGTCTCGAGAGGGCAACCGTTGGAAAGTACGTCTCAGTTTTGATTGACTTGGGCATTGTCCGTCGTGATGTTCCCGTGACTGAGAGCAGGAAGAGCAAAAAGGGAAGGTACTACATAAATGACCCCTACTTCGCCTTCTGGTTCAGGTACGTTTATCCAAACGCAGATTTAATCGAAACAGGTAACGGTGACATGCTTTTGAGAATCGTCATGAACGACCTCGATGAGTATGTGGGGAGAATCTTCGAGGATATCGCGAGGCAGTTCCTGCTGAAGAAATCCCGCGAACTTCCGTTGAGACCAACAAAAATCGGGAGATGGTGGAGCAAAGGTGAGGAAGTTGACCTCGTCCTCCTCGACGAAATCGAAAAAAAGGCCCTTCTCGTTGAGGTGAAGTGGAAGGAGTTAAGAAAGCGCGACGCGTTCAGGGTATTTGAGAAGCTCGCTGGAAAATCTCAACTCATGGGACTTAAGGATTGGAAGTTTGAGTTTGGAATAATCGCAAAAAGAGTTGAGCCCAAGGAAGAACTAAGGGAACTCGGCTATGTTTGGGACCTCGATGACATGGGTGAGGTAGCATGATACTCGGAGTCCACGACGGCCACGACGCCGGAGCCGTTCTGATAGACGGAGACAGGATTTTTGCCGTCAATGAGGAGCGCTTGAACAGAATCAAGAAATACCGCGGTTTTCCTGAGCTTAGCGTGAGGAAAGTCCTTGAAATGGCCAGTGCCACTCCTGAGGACGTTGATGTTATAGCCGTTGCGGGAATTTTCAGGAGACAGAAGCGCCTCCTTGAGCTTGAGGAAAACCTGAGGGCAATCTTTGGTAGGGACTTCAAGAGGAAGGTCATATTCGTCGAGCACCACCTCGCTCATTCCGCGTCAGCTTACTATACATCAGGCTGGCGTGGGGCACTCGCGGTTAGCATAGATGCTGCAGGAGATGGACTGAGTTCCTCGATTTATATAGCGAGAGACGGCGAGATGGTTAGGATTGCCCAGAGCACTTACCTTGATTCTCTCGGCGATTTTTATGCCTCTGTCACAGAACTGCTCGGCTTCAGGCCGATGAGACACGAGGGCAAGGTCATGAGTTTGGCCGCCTACGGAATGCCGACATACGACCTAAGCGCGATAATCGAGCTTAACGGGCTGAGCTTTGACAACCACCTTAAGGTCATCGGCGTTGAAGCCACCAAGAAACTTGCCGAGTTCTTTGGCTATCCCCTTGAGAGCGCAAAGAGAATAGCAGATGAGATGAAACGCGGAAACCTTGATGGGAAGCTCCAGAGGAAGGCGATAGAAATAGCGGCCAGTGCTCAGGCTCACCTCGAAAAGCTCATCGAGGAACTCGGTGTAAAACTTAGAGACAAAGGGCTTCCGGTAGCATACTCGGGAGGAGTCGCCCAGAATGTCAAGGCAAACGCAGTTCTTAGAAAAATCGTCGGCGACGACAACCTCTGGGTCTTTCCGGCTATGGACGACGCTGGCTTGGCTTTTGGGGCGGCGGTTTTTGTGAAGGCCCAGTTGGAGAGGCTTGACGGCAGGTGGAGGTCCTTCAAGCTTGAGCACGTCTACCTCGGGCCGGCCTACAGCAGGGAGGAAGTGGAGGGCTTTCTCAAGGGGAAGGGTCTCGAATACGAGGAGGTAAGCGACGTTCCGTCATTTGTCGCCGACGCCTTGATGGAAGGAAAGCTCGTGGGCTTCTTCCAGGGCCCTATGGAGTTCGGGCCCAGGGCCTTGGGGAACCGCTCGATTTTAGCGGACCCGGGCGATGAAAGTGTCAAGGAAAGGCTCAACGTCGCGCTGAAGAGGGACGTCTTCCAGCCCTTCGCGCCCTCGCTCCTATGGGAGAAAGCCGGAGAATACCTCGAAGACTTAAACGGAACTCCCAACGAGTTCATGACGATGAGCTATAAGGCAAGCGAGGACTTTAGGAGGGAAGCGCCGGCGGTTGTGCACGTTGACGGCACGACCAGACCGCAGGCGGTAAGGGAGGACGTCAACCCGGTGTATTATCGCATAATTGAGGAGTTCCATAAAAAGACAGGGATTGGAGCGGTGCTGAACACGAGCTTCAACATACACGGTGAACCAATAGTCTGCTCGCCGGAAGATGCATTAAGGACGTTCAGGAAAGCCGGACTGGACGTTCTGGTACTCGAGGGCTTTGCGGTGTGGAAAGAGGAATGAATATCAAAGTGGATCAAATCTAAAAAGCTATCCTCTCTATTTCGTCCCAGAGCCTTTCGGCCAGCTCTCTCTTGTTCATCTTTGGCAGTCTCTTAACGCTCTCCCTGGACACGAGCAGAACCTCGTTCTCGTCGCTCCCGAAGGCCTTCAGAGTGTTGGCAACGACTAAGTCGCTTCCGGCGCGGGCAATCTGTTTCCTAGCCTCTTCAACGAGCTTTTCCTCGCTCGTCTCTGCCTTGAAGCCAACGAGAAACACATCGGGCTGGAGGGCTTTCACGATGTCTATTATCTTCGGCGTCGGCTCAAGCTCAAGCGTTAGAGCTTTCCCGCTCTTTATCTTTACCCCAGCCCTGTTCCTGACCCTGAAGTCGCTGACGGCCGCGGCCAGGACGACGACGTCGTATCTTTTGGCCTTCAGTTCGCTCTCTATCGCCTCCAGCATCTCCTCCACCGTCTCAACCTCAATCTGGTTCTCGACGAAGCTCGGAACGCTTCCCTTCGTTCTGATTAGCGTCACCTCAGCACCGCGGAAGTCAGCTTCCTCCGCTATGGCAACTCCCATCTTTCCACTGCTCGCGTTGGTTATGTAGCGAATGGGGTCTATGTACTCCCTCGTCGCGCCTGCTGTGACCAAAACGCGCTTGCCCTCGAGAGTCTTGGGGTGGAGCTTTTTGATGACGCGGTAGACTATCTCTTCCATCGAGGCTACCTTTGCCTTGCCCTCCTCAAAGCGGGGCCCTATGAACTCAACGCCGAGCTTTTTGAGCTTCTCAATGTTTTCCCTTACGATTGGGTGCTCATACATGCTGGAGTGCATGGCTGGGGCTATCATTATCGGTGTGTGGGAAAAGGCGGTGGTCACAACGGTAGTAACTGGAGTATCGTCAATCCCGCAGGCGATTTTTGAGATGGTGTTGGCCGTCGCAGGACAGACGAGGATTAAGTCTGCCTTGTTTTCGTGCTCTCCGGCAAGTTCAACGTGCTCAATGAAGCCCGTTATTTCAGTCACGACGGGATTACCTGTGGCGAACTCCATAGCGTAGGGGTGGATTATTTTTTGAGCGTTCTCGCTCATGACCGCGTGAACTTCCGCTCCGTGTCTTATGAGCTCCCTCGCGAGCTTGACACACTCGACTGCCGCTATGCTCCCGGGAATTGCCAGAACGATTTTCTTGCCGACGAGCTTTCTGC
Organism: Thermococcus sp.; assembly: GCF_027011145.1. NCBI lineage: Archaea > Methanobacteriati > Methanobacteriota > Thermococci > Thermococcales > Thermococcaceae > Thermococcus > Thermococcus sp. The sequence goes on from NZ_JALVAO010000045.1 coordinate 51,412, forward strand.
TCTTAGTGGCGTAAATTAGCTTGACGTGATGGAGCATGGGAACCACCGAAAATAGTTTAGAAGAGAGGTTAAGAAACTTCTGACATAGTTCAGATGTTCAGATCAAAACTATCTCAGTGTCTGATGCGCGAGGAATATTTGCCCTGAGTTGTATAAAAAGGCCATCATCTATAATTGAGCTTCTAACTCTTTCTGTTTCAAACAAATTGACTTTTCCGATTGTTAGGTTGAGAACTGTATCAACAAGCTCCTCTGGTGCATTGGCTGATGTTCCTACTATAATTGTATCCGGATAAAACTTGCTGACGTTATAAAGGAGCAGTATGACTACGGGGTATGATCCTGTTGAAACGTCAACTCTAAGGAGAAAAGCTTCATGAATAGCTTTACCTGTTTCCTTTTCCTCAATTATTGTAACCTCCACTGGTACTTCCACAACGGAGGCCAGTCTGAGTAAAAACTTCTGAAGAGCGTTTTTCGAAACAGTTGTCCGTACAACAACGCTCTGGGTATCCTCTCGGTAATAAACCCACTGGAGCTTGGAGTCTTCCCTGAGTATAACGTCCATAACACTGTTGAGCCCCTTGACTGGAATCTCGAATTCCAATGACATCATGGTAACTCCCCTCGTTGACAACAATTGTAACTTCAGTTTATAATTAGTTAGTTTTAATCCCTTATTAAGTTATTGGGGGGACCTGTTAATTATTCCTCATGGATGGCATCTTCTTCAAATTTTTTTATTTCTTCCTCTGTCCCGAACCACACAACTATTGTTGGTTCCACTGTTATCATACCATCTTTTATCATCGGTTTTATTTCACAGATTGCCTTTTCTATTTTAAATCCTCTGTCTACAACCTCAATCACTATGGGCAAGTCTGTTGACAGTCTCATAACGTCCGCGGAATGTACCCTGCTTTTTTTTCCAAATCCATAGATCCCCCTGTAGACGGTTGCCCCAGCGATGCCCATCTTTCGGAGTTTTTCAACGATGGCTTTGTAGAGAGGCCTTCCATCCCAGCGGTCGTTTTCACCTATATAAATCTTAAGCCTTAGGGTATTCCAGTGCTCGACCTCGACCATGGTTTTTACCTCCGGGCAATTATGAATCCAAAGAACACTAGGCTGAGGGTTACAAAAACGTTTGCCAAAACATTAAGTCCCGCGATGAAGTATTCACCATCTCGAAGGAGTGAAAATGTCTCGTATGAAAACGTTGAGAACGTGCTTAGAGCGCCACAGAAACCAGTCCCTAAGAAAAGTCTCCACTCCGGGGTAACGTCAATCCCCCAGAAAAGGAGACCGTAGAGGTAGCCAAGGATAAAGCTCGCTATGGAGTTCACAATTAGAGTTCCCACCGGGAAATCTTTGTATGTTGGCAGTAGACCTGAGATATAAAATCTTGCTAGAGCCCCAACTGCTCCTCCGAGCGCTATTAGGATCATTGGTCTTACGTTCATCTAATCCCCCCTGTTCCACTGGTTTGGATTTATGGATAGAACTGTATCTGGCATCTGAGGTGGCTAATTGATTAGGTCTATTTAAAATTTTTTGGTTTTGTCTCCGAAAGCATAGGACATGTAGTAGTGGATTAACTCTTCTACCTTTGAGAAGTCCCTCTCTTTCAGGCCCAGCATTTTTCTTAACCTTTTGTTCTCGGCAATTAAGCCCGAGAGAGTTATTGCGAGGTTTTGATTGTCTAAGGCGGAATAATAGGCCTTAAACTTTAGGGGCGACCACTTCCCTTCGAGCTCGTAGAGTTGCTCTTCAAGTTTTTCAATGTCTTTTTCAAGCTGAAGTATCTCCTCTTCACTGACGGACTTATCCAAATATCCATTGAGAAGTATTATTCTAAGGGCTTCATCAACTCGGAAACCGTTTCGTCTACATGCTTCCTCTATTTTTCTCCACAATTCATCTGGAACGTTAAATGTTACTTTTCTCCACTTTCCCCTTCCACGTACGACTATTTTCATTTTTCCCACCTATCTGCTTTCTCAGTATTTCGTTTTCCCTGCTCAGCTCACTCCTTAGTTTAATCATATACTCCCTGTCTCGCTTTGCCCTTTTCTCGAACTCAAGGAGTTCCCTGTAATGAGCTTCCATCTCTTGGAGTTTTTTCGAGAGTTTTTCCTTTTGCTCAAGGAGAATCTCATATTTGAGGACTTTTAGAGTTCTTTCAAGTCCTTCAACGTCTTTCAGTCTTTCTTCTATCTCCCTTCTCCTTTTTCTGATTTTGTCAAGTTCCTCTCCACTTACCTCAATTTCAATGGCCATTTCTTTTCCCTCCTTCTTTCCCTGCATTCTGGCCCGACTTCTCTCCCTGAAAAGAACTCGATTGTCTCGGCGAGAGCCCGTCTTTCCTTCTCACTAGGTCTTCTCTCTACCCTGTAATCAAAAGTATCAACAAAGCTTTCAAGCCTCTTAAGGAGTCTTTCCAGTTTTCTCCTCTGGATTTGTGATAGTTTTTCCTTAAGCTTTTCATCACTAATCCTATTTAATATTTCTTCGTAATGTCTTCTGCATAATATAGAGGGGGACTTTTCGTAGGACTCAATAAGAGATGGAAGTCTCTCAGAGAAGGATTCAAGAAGAGTTTCTTCTTTTTCTGAGGAAAGCTTGCACAGAAAACATTCTTCTGTGCTCTGACCCCCCTTGAGGTACCATTTAAGAACGTCTTCGTAGATTACTGAAATACCGTGGGGACCGAGGAGAGGATTTGAAAGGGCGAGTTTTAGCGTCTTCCATGCATGCCTTGGGCATAGTCCTAGGCTCTTTTGAAAGGCTTTTCTGACCTCTGGATCATTGGGGTGTTCGTAGAGTATCGTTTCTATCTCTTCCTTTTCGAACTTTTCAACTAACCTGCATATTGGACAGCCTTCTTCCTCCATTGATTTTTTAAGTTCAATCTCAATGATGTCCATGCTCCTCACGGAATGTACTTTATCATCGAGTCAACAACTGCTAGAGCCCGATATGTGTTCTGGAAGTTTGAAATACCCAGCTCGAGGCTCCTTCTAAAGCCTCCGTTTGGGTTTTGAAGCTGATGAATGAACCATATGTGCCTCTTGGGGCATGTTGGTGTCTCTTTTTGAAGTTCAAGGCCTCTAGTTGCGTAAAACGTTGGCTCAAGGTAGGGTGGAAGGCTGTAAGGCACCTCGGTAAAGCCACCCCAGTCACCACAGAGCTCGCAGTTCCTGAAGTGTGGGCTCTTTGGAGGTTTGTATCCGAGGGTGTAGAGGGTAAACAGCGCCTGGTATGTCATCGTGGTCGTTGGTTGTTTGACTCCATAGCCGTTGCCGTTGCGGAACTTCATGACAAAGGTCCTGATGGCGTCCCTTTCCTCGGAATCAAATTTCACGCCTATCTTGTCAAAAGCCTTTGTGACCCAGTATGTGGCCTCGAGTGGTGTCGCCGTTCCGAACTCCTCGCTTCCACCGAGACCGACGGCAAACTTTCCTTCGGCGGGGTTATATTTGGTGAATACTATCTCACTCTTCTCCCTTGCGAGGTCTTTGGCGCCAAGAAGGGCAAGGCCTTCGAGGGCCATTGCTATGGCCACTACAGCAGTCTGGGGCTGTATTGACCTGGACAGAAATTCTATTGTTTTCTCCGGTTCTGGAAACTCGAGTTCAAGAAGGTTATAGATTTTGATAGCGTAGTAGGTATCGTTCACGTTTGTATCGTCGAGAACACTGACGAAGCAGTAACCACCATCTTCATGACGTCTTTTCTCAACATAGCGAAGAGCATTATTAACGTCAACGTATCTACCAATTTCATACAGCTTCGAGCCCATTCTCTCACCTCCTGTGGAGAACAGGCGTCATCAGCCCTTTCGGGCGGTTCGGGCTCGAAGCCCACGGCGGACGCCATCGCCCTTATTCACTTAAAGTGGTGCTTTAAAAGTTTCATGGTTCAATGCTCTTAAGAACCCTTATAAATACAACTCCCGCTACTGTTTCGAGAGGGGGATAATGGAGTTCATAGGTTTCACATACGCCACTAACTTCCTCGAAAATATACTGAAAGATGCAATGTTTGATATTATTGATAAGGCCAACAGGCTCTTTACAGACTGGGGATTGTCACTCAAGTTTCTTTACCTTGACAGTCTCACTTTAGAGCCCGGTTACCTAATCAGCGTTAAAACAAAGGAAGGCAGTGTTAAACTTTATCCCTTGGAAGTTGTTATTGATTTTCTTGATTACCGTCTCAAGGTCGAGATGGAAAAGGAAGACGGTCTGGCAATGAATAAAATTCTCGGTCTGGTCAGCTTTCCGCTTGCTTCCAGAAACCGATACTTCGACATATACGAGAGTTTCCTTGGCTTTCAAACAGAAAGGGTTGGCAGAAGGATAATGGTGCTCTCCATGAGGCCCTTTGAATCCGACGTCCTGAGAATGACGCTAAGGGCCCTTGAGAGCCCCAGCGTTGAGGATGAAGTTAAAAGCCTTGCCACCAAAATCCTCCAGAGAGAGCTTGAGACCTTTAAAGCTCGCCTTCTAAAGGGTATACTCCACGAAGTTGGCCATGCATTTGGCCTTGAACACTGCTCAAACGCCTGCGTCATGAATCCACCGGCAACTATTGAAGAGTGGGATTTGAGACCGGTGGGTTTCTGCAGGCCATGTATGGAGAAACTGAAAGAAAACCTCAGGACTTCCCGTTTTGTGCCCCGATGAGCTCTCTGACAATTTTGAGAACCCTTTCAGCGTGTCCCTTTGCCCTGACGTTGCGCTTTTCCCATACGATTTCACCATCAGGGTTTACGATGAAGGTGCTCCTAATTACGCCCTCGTACTCCTTTCCATAGCGCTTCTTCTTACCCCAGGCACCGAGGGCCTTTATGAGTTCGGTTTTCGGGTCGCTTAGAAGTTTGACCTTAAGGCCGTGCTTCTCCTTGAAACGCCTGTGACTTTCGACGGAGTCCTTGGAAACTCCGATTACCTGAAAGCCGAGTTTTTCAAACTCTGGCAAGAGCTCTGTGAACTCCTTTGCCTCTGTCGTACAGCCGGGGGTGTTGTCCTTTGGATAAACATAAAGAACCGTCCACCGCCCCTTTAGTATGTCCCCAACCCGAACTTTCTCGCCGTTTTCATCGAAGACCTCAATGTCCAAGTACGTCATAAAAATCACCCGGAGCGTTTAGGAAGCCCTAATTAATAAACCTTCCGCGGGAAACGTTTTTTAGAGACATGACATAGTTTTTTCTTAGGTGGTACCATGAGACTTCCGGGGCAGAAAACTAAGATTATAGCGACGCTCGGCCCTGCCTCTTTAAACGAAAAAACTGTTTCAGCGATGGTTCGTTCTGGAATGAGTGTTGCTAGGCTGAATTTTGCGCACGGTGACCTCAAACAGCACGAGAGGGCAGTAAAGCTCGTTAGAAAAGTCTCTGAAAAGCTCGACAGACCCGTTGCGATACTTGGCGATTTGCCCGGTGTCAAGATTCGCGTTGGGGAAATCGAGGGTGGCTCTGTAAACCTGAGGCGCTGGCAGACGATAACGCTGACTACGAGGGACGTTGTTGGAAACGAGGCGGTAATTCCGGTCGAGTTCAAGGACTTCCCGAAGCTGGTCTCAAAAGGCGACGTAATTTACCTCAGCGACGGCTTCATAGCGCTTCGCGTTGAAGAAGTCCGCGGTCAGGACGTTATATGTAAGGTTCTCGTTGGTGGAACTCTCTTCTCCCACAAGGGGATAAACGTTCCAAAGGCAAGACTTGCAATCGAGGCCGTGACTGAGAAGGACTTGGAGTTCGTGAAGTTTGCCCTCGAGGTCGGTATTGACGCAGTTGGCATAAGCTTCGTTGGTTCGGCCTACGATGTCCTCAAAGTGAGGCGCTTCGTTGATTCTCATCGTGGACATCTTTTCTTGATTGCAAAAATAGAGCGTCCCGATGCGGTTAGGAACTTCGATGAAATCTTGAATGCTTCCGATGGAGTAATGATTGCAAGGGGAGACCTCGGTGTTGAGATGCCGATAGAAAAGCTCCCCATTCTCCAGAAGAAGCTTATACGAAGGGCAAACTGCGCCGGAAAGCCCGTAATCACTGCCACTCAGATGCTCGAAAGCATGACCCACGAGAAGCTTCCCACCAGGGCCGAGGTTACCGACGTGGCAAACGCAATCCTCGACGGAACAGATGCAGTCATGCTCTCGGAAGAAACTGCCGTTGGGAAGTATCCCGTTGATGCCGTTAAGATGATGGCCAAAATAGCGAAAACCACCGAGGCTTACAGGGACAGCCTGTGGGCTAGCAGGACGGTTGAGTGGAAGATGAACGAGTGGAAGGGACGCAGATCAACGAAGGGGACCATCAAAGACGCAATAGCGAGGAGCATTATTGAGGCACTTAACTCCATCGACATTAAGTACATTCTGACTCCCACGAGAACAGGCCAGACTGCTAGGTTAATAGCCAGGTTCAAGCCAAGACAGTGGGTTCTAGCTTTTGTGACTCACGAGTGGGTTGCTCATACTCTAATGTTCTCCTATGGTGTTTATCCATTCGTAGTTGAAGAGACTAGCGAGAAAGAAATAATACGGGTTATCACTGGGTTGGGACTGGTAAACGAAGGAGACACAGTTCTCCTCACTAAGGGAACGCCCATTGGAAGAACGGCTGGGACTAATACAATTAGAATTTTCAACGTTTGAGCTTTGTCCTTTCTTTTTAATAGTTCAACCTTGGGTTGTACTCAAGAAGCATTAGCCCGTTCTTAAAAATTCTAATAGTCCCGCTCTCGGAAAGACTTATAGACATCGCCTTTGTCAGCTTGGTTATCCCGGCGGCCGCTATGTGCCTGCTCCCCAGACCTGGGGGGAGCATTAGGTCTATGACCTTTGGTTCGACCTCAAGGTACCTACCTGCGGAAACTATCCTCCCGTCCTCCCTTATAAGGAAAGCCCCGTCCAGCTGGGCAAACTCCTTGATTATCTCTTTGCTCTCCTTGTCGAGAACGTTAATCTTGTGGCCTTTGAAGGGATTTGGAATCAGCTGGTGAGAATGCTTTAGAACCCTCCTCGTATCGCCGATAACAAATATTGTTCCAACGGGTGTTCCCTCCCTGCCTTCAACGCTGAGCTCGATGGCTATCTCAAGCATTCTTTGAAGAACGTTCTGATTCTGGGCAAAGAAGCTCTTCATGGCCGAGATACCTTTTTTGACGGTTCTAATCCCAATAGATTCCTCTGTAACGTAAACGAACGAATCGCCTTCTTTTAGAATCTCGTGTTCGAGGAGAAACGCTGAAAGTAAGTTCAGAATGTTGTTGAGGTCAAGGTTCTGAGGAATCGAGACTTTCTTAATTTTCTCGTCATCAACATCAAATGAGGAGCCAACTAGGACAACTGGCAGTTCCGTCTTTGGAATTTCTTCCTCTTTTATCTCCTCCATTATTACAAGGGCTTTGGCGTTTAGTTTCTCGGCAATGTCTATGGCACTTTCAATGAGAACGGGATTTATCTTCATGGTTCTTCAAAGTTTTTCGGCCAAAAAGGTATAAAAAGATAGCGGATTAGGGGTGATGGTGATGGTATGAGGATAGTTGTTGCGATAACCGGTGCAAGTGGAGCGGTTTATGGTGTAAGACTTACAGAAGTTCTTCGTAAGTTTGGGCACGATGTGATTCTTCTCGCTACTGAGACGGGGATAAAAGTCACCCGTCACGAACTCGGCATCGAGCTCAAGCCGGATTACTCGGAGGACAACCTCTTTGCCCCAACAGCTTCCGGCTCGTATCCTTTTGATGCAATGGTAATTGCCCCTTGCTCGATGAAGACGCTCTCTGCAATAGCGAACGGCTACGCAGACAACCTAATTACCAGAACGGCAGATGTGGCGTTGAAGGAGAGGAGAAAGCTTGTGCTTTTGATTAGGGAGACTCCATTAAACTTAATCCATATTGAAAACATGTTGCGCGTTACTAAGGCCGGAGCGATAGTAATGCCGGCCTCCCCTGGATTTTACACAAAACCAAAGACTGTGGATGATATAATAAACTTTATAATCGGCAAAATCTTAGATATTCTGGAAATTGATAACGATATTTACCAACGTTGGGGGATTCCCCATGGTACAGCTGGACGATCTCGATAGAGCCATACTCAGACTCCTCAAGGAGGATGCTCGATTAACTATCTCAGAAATAGCTGAAAAATTAAACCGGCCGGAATCTACGATACACTTTAGAATAAAGAAACTGCTCGAGAAGGGTGTAATCGATAGATACACCATCATCCTTGGAGATTCTCTCCGTCCAAAGGCGATAGCTCTGATATACATCCAGGCAGAAACTCCGATCATCGAAGATTTCCTTGAGAAATACATCAGCTACATAACCAAAACGCTCTCGATTCTCCCTAACGTTCTTGCAGTTGCCAGGAGTGGTAAGGACAGTGTTATAGCCCTTGTGGGGGAGGAAAACGAGGACAAGCTCAACAAGTTCATTGATGAGACGATAAGAGTTCTCCCAACTCTGAAGCGCGTGGAAGTTATCCCAATAAAGAGCTTTGTTAAGGGCAAAGATCTCGTTGGTTTCCTCGTGGGGGTGTGAGATGGAAGTTGAGGTGAAGTTCAGGGTTGACTTCGAGAAAATTAAACTGAAAATCGAGTCCCTTGGGGCTTCTTTCGTTGGAGAAGAGCTCCAAGAGGACGTTTACTTCTCCCTTCCCTTTCCAAAGCTTCTTCGCGTTAGGAAAATCGAAAACCTCGGGAAGTCTTTTCTGACATACAAAGAAATCAAGGATCCAGGCAGGAACGAGGAGTTCGACGAGCTTGAGGTCGAAGTTTCCGACTTCCACACAACCGTTGAAATCCTTAGAAGGCTTGGCTATAGGGAGGATGTCACCGTTAGGAAACGTCGCCTGGTCTATAGGCTTGACGGCATTACCTTTGAGCTCAACGACGTTGAAGGCCTCGGCGGTTTTCTGGACATAGAGGTCATTTCCGAGGATGTTGAAGGGGCAAAGCGGAAAATCTGGGAAGTTGCGAAAAGGCTCGGACTGAGCGAGAAAGACGTTGAGCCGAGGCTCTACCAGGAGTTAATCCGGGAAAAAGAAGGGAGATGAACAACGTCACTTGGCCGTTGCAACTATCTTGATTATGTCGTTGAATTGGAGTTCGTAATCCTCCCCAACGCGCCTCTTCGTTCTGGCGTTCACCGCGTAGAGGAACGTCTTTCCAAGGTCGGTATGGACTTTGTAGGCCAAGTCCCTCGGCGTTGAGCCCTTCGGGAGGAGGTAGACATGGGGCAGAACGTTGCCGAACTGGTCGGTCAGCTTGTTCTCGTCCTGGACAGGATAAACTGGAATCAGGTTAAGCAACTCAAACACGGCCCTGTTTATGACCTCCTGAACGCCCGTTGAACCGAACCTGTTGAGAACCTTCTCCCTGATAAGCTCCAAGGCCTTTTCCTGCTTGGGGTTCATCTTTTTGAGGACTTTAAAGTCGGAACTTCCGGGTATGTAGTCTATGAATCCAGCTTTTGCGGCCTTTCTAAGGGTAAGCTCCGCGGCGGCACTCGTCGGGACGACTATATAGCCTCGCTTTTCTCCTTCTCTGATGAGCCTCTTGATTTCTTCATCGCTCGCCGCATCGGCCTTGTTTGCGGCGATTATTATGGGCTTGTTAATTTTGCGCAACTCGCGAACGAATGCCATCAAATCCTCGTCGCTCCACTTGGTGGGGTCACTTGAAAGCCCAACCCTGTGTATGGCCTCCCAGACGTCTTCCTCGCCCACGCCTATTCCCGATAGGTGGTCCGCTATTGCCTGCTCCAGCTTCATGTGCTGGAGTTTAATTCTC
>NZ_JALVAO010000046.1 GCF_027011145.1 Thermococcus sp.
CTCAAGCACGAGTATAGACTCCTCAAAGCGGAAGGGGCTGGCACCCTTTTCAGTGACGATGCGGAATCCAGTCACGTCGTCTTCAGTTGAACCGAAGTTGTCTATTATCACCGCGTTGGGGAATAGCTCAAGTGTGGCCTTTGCCAGCTCAGGCGTGAGGGTTTCACCGCCTACGACTATTGTCCTTATATCCTCCCTGAGCTTCTCGGGAAGGATAAGTCCGAGGTTGTAGGCGGTAGCGGTTAACGCCCATATCGAGGTTGGCTTTATATCTTCGAGCTCCCTCAGGAGTAGCTCGCGATTCTGGAGATACGCTATCGGAACCTGAAAATAAGATGCTCCTGCGTTGTTGACTTCAAGCCCGCTGATGGCGAAGTTTCCGGAGGAGGATGGCAGTGGGGGGAAGAACGACGCAACCCTTTCTCCTTTCTCAAAGTACTCCTCCACCCATGGCCTCATCTGGCGGGCGGTTCGTTTTTTGTCGTCTGTCGTGAAGGGTATTCTCTTTGGCCTGCCCGTCGTCCCGCTGGTTCGCATAACCGCGTGAAAAATCCTTCCCTCCCTGATGTAATCCGGCCAGACTTTCTCCCGGTTATACAGATCATGGGGCTTTATTGTGACTTTTCTGGTTAATTTTGCCAGCCCTCCGGGGGTCAAGCTCTCAATTTCAACACCTTCAAACTTCTCAGCCCAGAAGGGTGTCGTTTCCACGGCCTTTTCCACAGTGTATTTGAACCCCTGGAGTAAGGATTTGAGATACACAACAGTGGGCATAGTATCACCCACTGTTGATAGGTATTATGTTATTTAAACATTATTGGCTCACTGTGCAACTTATTTTCAGAAAAATGCTTAGGAAAGACTTATATTTCCCTTTGGACAATTACAGACTATGACGTATGATAATGTACCAGAGGATTTAATTGAAGAACCCCTCAAAGTCGGGGAAGACGACGTTCTCGAATACCTCAGCAAAATCATTGGATTTCACTTTGAGCATACTCCCTACTGGAGAAGGTTTTCGTGCGATGTTAAGAGCCTTATTGGAGATACCGTCGCAGAAACCGTAGAAAACCTACTCAATAGCGGTTTACCTGTTGATGAGGACTACCTGCGCGCCAACTGGGTTGAGTTCCTGCCCGAAGGCTATCGAGGAAGGATAAGGTTTTATCAGTCATCTGGAACGACCCGTGAGAGGGCAATCGGCCACTGGGACAGGAATTACGTTGATTATCTCGTTGCATACCTCAGGCGTTCCCTCGATGAAATCTACGGTTTCAATGAGCTGTTCCCCCCGGGAAAGATGCGAGCACTGGCTCATGGGCCCTACGGCTGGTATCAGGACGAGATAAGCGAACTCGTCTGGAGTTACGAAGGTTACCTCTACTTCATAGGCATGGAAACGGACGGTTTGAAGAGAATTCTCGAGGAGAAGGGGATTGAAGAGGTTCTCCGCATTCTTAATCCCCTCGTCAAGTACACGGAGCGGGTTCTGAAAAGGGACAACAGCATAAACCTCGCGAGAACGGCACCACCCCTCGTGAACCTCTTTGAGGGTGCATCTAACAACATCGAGGCCGTTATTCTAAGCGGAGTAGGAACAGACGTTGCCTTCCTTAGAAACGTTGAGGAGAAGTTCCCAAACGCCAGGGCGATTCCCCTCTACGGTTATTACCTCTTTGGGGATCTCGTGGGGGTTCCAAAGGGTGAGGAGATAGCATACTACCCCAACTGGCCCTTTACGCTCGTCTTCCCCGTTGAGAAGACCGGGGAAGGTTACCGCGTGGTTGACTACAACGAGAGAGGAGAGCTTGCCGTTGTAGTTGCCCGGCCAGAGGTGTTGGTGATTAAAATAGAAGATGAAACTGCAGTTAGAGTACCCAACCAGAAACCCTTTAAGTGGGACGGCTTTTCTGAACCAAGGAGGGCTATTCATGGAGGTAAATAGCACGATCTTAATGGTCTGCGGACTGATTGTA
>NZ_JALVAO010000047.1 GCF_027011145.1 Thermococcus sp.
TTCGTCCACGAAAAGCTCTTCCCCGACTGGAGAAAGCCGGCAAAAGAGCTTTACAGCCTCTGCGGTGTTGAGGAATGAGAAAGCTCGCCCTCATAGTCCTGCCATCACTCGCGGTATTCCTCGGAATCTTCGTGGGGAGTTATCCAACCAATCCCCTCCATCTAACTCAGGGAGCCGTAACGATAATCCGGGAAATCAGACTTCCAAGGACTCTGATGGGCATCTCAGCGGGAATAGCTCTCTCGTTGGGTGGCATGACCCTACAGGCCGTTTTTCGAAATCCCCTGGTTGATACCTACATCCTCGGCGTTTCCTCCGGGGTGGCCTTAGGTGCAGCAATAGCCGTTGCCTTCCTGCCTTCCGCGGGAGTAGCTCCGCTCGCTCTTATCTTCGGCCTTCTCGCGGTTTTTCTCGCCTACTGGATGGCAAGGATAAACGGCAGGGTTTCCACAGTTTCCCTGATTCTCGCGGGGATAATCGTTACCGCACTCTTCTCGGCACTGCTTTCGCTCCTCGAGCTCCTCCTTCCGAGCGAGAGTTTATCAGCCCTTGTGGTATGGCTGATGGGAAGTCTATCAAGCGCAACTTGGAAAACTGTTGCTTACTCACTCCCCGGCGTTGTTCTCTTAGCGTTCTTCCTCTTCCTCCTTCGCTGGAACCTCAACGCGATGAGCCTTGGGGATGAGGCGGAACTTTTGGGCCTAAACGTTCACCTGTGGAGGGGCCTTTTCGTCTTCATCTCGGCCCTGATGACCACACTCGTCGTTTCCTTCACCGGGATAATCGGCTGGGTTGGATTAATTGTTCCCCACATAGCGAGGATGCTCGTCGGCCCGGAGCACTCAAGACTAATCCCCGCGACAATCTCAATAGGAATAACGGTGATGGTCTTAGCGGATGTCGTCGTTAGACTTCTCCCCGGCAATGTTCCCGTAGGGATAATAACGACCCTCGTCGGTGTTCCATTCTTCGGGTATCTTCTCAGAAAGACCGGAGGTGGGTGGAGTTGAGGATTCTCATAGTTTACACAACCCGTTATGGAACGACGGAAAAGGCCGTTGGTCTGGCTAAAAAGCTCTTTGAGGAGAGAAATCATGATGTTGAAGTTGCCCATGTTGAGGAAAACCCATCGGCCGTTAATTACGACCTTGTGGTTCTCGCTGCTCCCGTTTACCGCGACGGCCCGCACTGGGATTTGATGGAGTGGGTTGAGAAGCACAGGGAGGAGCTTGAGGACGTTCCAAAGGCATTCTTTCTGGTTGCGATGCATTTAGCGGGTTCGGTCTTCATGGGGAAGCTACACGGCGGAATAGCCTATGCTCAGCCATTGATAGAGGCCTTCGAAATTCCGCCCTTCTACGGGACGCTAATCGGCGGTGAGGTAAACCCGGATAAGCTGAGCGAGGAAGACAGGAAAAAGATGGTCAGGTTCTACGCGGTCCTCGGTGAAAAGCTTGAGAAAAAGAGCCTCTTCAACGAGAAAGACATCGAGGCGTTCGTGAGGAGGGTTTTGCTCTACTACGACTGGTTCGGGAAGCACTTCAAACGGGGCGAGGTTGAAAAGGCCAAGAACTTCGATTTCATGGAGAAGGTGAGGGAGCTTGAAAGGGCTATGGGCTGAGGAGGTATCTTACTCCTACGGGGACTTCGGAATAGAGGGTGTTAGCCTTAAGGTTAATCCGGGTGAGCTTGTGGCGTTAATAGGGCCTAACGGAGCGGGTAAGAGCACCCTGCTTAAGCTAATCTATGGAACGCTGAGGCCACATGAAGGGCGGGTTTTGGTTGATGGGAGGGACGTCCACAGGCTCTCGCCAAGGGAGAGGGCAAAGCTCATCGGCTTCGTTCCTCAAACTCACGTTCCGACCTTTCCATTCAGGGTTCTGGACTTTCTCCTCCTTGGAGCTACTCCCGAACTGGGAACCTTCAGCGCCCCGGGTAAGAA
>NZ_JALVAO010000048.1 GCF_027011145.1 Thermococcus sp.
TAAGAGAAACATAAGACCGAGGGAGATTCGCTTCAGGGAAGTCGGTCATCAGATGGAGAAGTTTGGAGTTGAGCCCGAAATCGAGCACATAAAGCTCCTCCGCGAGGATTACGATGCCGCTGGTGGAAAGGAAATCTTCCTGAGCTTTGAAGACGTCAAAAACGATATCCTGATAGGGTTCTTGAGATTGAGGATTCCGAGTGAAAAAGCCCACAGGAAGGAGATAAACTGCTGTCCTTCAGCAATAGTCAGGGAGCTCCACGTCTACGGCCCGCTCGTTCCGATTGGAGGGAAGCCACGCTATGAATGGCAACACAGAGGTTACGGAAGGGAGCTTTTGAGTGAAGCTGAAAGGATTGCCCGTGAGGAGTTCGACGTGAAGAAGATGTTGGTCATAAGTGGCGTCGGAGTCAGAGAGTACTACAGAAAGTTCGGCTACTGGAAGAACGGCCCCTACGTGGCTAAGAGACTCGATAAGGGTTACGCCAGCTATAAAAAGAGCAAAGAGTTCGATGCGCACCTGAATACCTAAGGTCTGGCCTTTATCTCCTCTTCCATTGCCCTGAGTTGGGCCCTTTTTACGGCTTCTTCGTGAGCTTTGTCACCTTTCTTCCCCTTTACCCTCTTAGACAGTTCCATAAGGGCTTCCTCCGGGCCGTAACAGACCAAAACGTCCCCGGGAAGGATTATTGTGTCGCCTCTGGGTGCCCCTATGTAGACCTCTCCCTCCCTGGTTTTTCTGTATATTCCGAGAACCAGTATGCCCTCCTTGTCCAGCTCTAGTTCCCTCAAACTTTTGTTGGCGAGCCAGCTGTTTTTCTTCACCTTTATCTGGGAAATTGAGTAGCCGTGGGTTATCCCCAAGAGCTGGGCGTAGTCGTAGACCCTGAGCTCTGGAAAGGCTCTCTGGAGGAACCTTCTAATCCATTTTCTCATGAACCTATCGACTGTTTTGGACGTGAAGACGACGTAGAGCACAAGGAGGCTCGCTATTAGGACGAGCAGATAATCTGTGGCCTCCTCTCTTCCCTTTCCGACGAAGGTTAATACAAGAGTCGCTATGACGGAAGTTATTCCAGCGCTTCCCAGGAATATGAGAATTCGGATAATCTTTCTCCTCGCTGGATGTGAAACGACGTATTCGCTTTCACTTGTGGTAAAGCCCGTTCCTGAAAAAGCCGACTGGGCCTGGAAGGAGGCGACTTCCCTTGAGAGGCCCGTCATTTCAAGGGCTACTGCCCCAATCCTGACTATTATAAGGGAAACTGTGATTGCCAAAATTAGGGAAATAAGGGCTATCAGCCCCGTTCACCCCGCGGCTGTTTTGGTAGTTGCCTCGTGTTCGGCCTTTGCACTCAGTGCTATCGCTATGAAGTTTGCACCGCTCATTATCAGGTCAACTGAAACGAATAGCCCAATCGCCCAGAGGCTCGACCAGGGCCACTGAATAACTATCAGGAACCCCAGGATTACCGTCAGAACACCCGAGAGTGTCATCAGAGCCCACTGGCTGATATCCCTGTTCTGGAATGCAACGCCAATCCTTATGGCACCTATTAGCATCAGCGAGAAGCCCAGAACGAGAGTCAAAATTGTCGTTGCCAGAATCGGGTTCTCGAGCGTTGCTATACCGCCTATTACGTACACCACACCCATGATAATGTGGAGGGTTCTGCTCTTCCAGTCCTTGGCTTTGGCGATTCCCTGTATGACCTGCAGTGTTCCGCCGACGAGCATGAAGGCACCGAAGATGGCAACACTCGTTATGCTAACCAGGGGTAGCAACAGTAACCCGGCGAAGCCCAGCGTCATGAAGATTATCCCGAGTCCCAAGAGCCATACCCAGTTCTTCCCGACCTCTCCGTATTCCACGTTCTCACCCCCAAATTTTTTCACGAAAAGTTACTTTAAAGCTTTAAAAAGTTTTCTGTGGAAAAGTTACTAAAACATTGGGAAGTTTTATAAAGCCCTCCGCGGGGGAGAGAGCATGCGTTTCAAACCTAAACCGTTCACGGAACCCCTGCCCTTCAGGTGTCTCTACTGCCTCGACTGCTGCAGGGGGAGACACGTTTACCTCACGCTCAAGGACATCGAAGGGATAGCCAAGGCTGGCCACGACCCGCAGGACTTCGTAACCTTCTCGGTAGAGGGAGATAAGATACGCTTCGTCCTTGCCATTCGGGAGTGGGATTTGGGATGCGTTTTCCACGACCCCGAGACCGGAAAGTGCAGGATTCACCCGGTGAGGCCCATTATATGCCGGATTTACCCCTTCATGGTCTCTCGTAAGCCACTTGGCGTTGATGGTGAGAAGCCGTTTGAGTACAAGGGGGAAACCCTCTGGCTCTACTACGACGAGAGCTGTCCCGGGATAAACGCGGAGGAGCCGGAAGTCGTGATAAGCCCCGAGGAGATAGCGGAACTCGGCCTGGAGTTCGAGCGGGAGTTCAAAAGAACCGACATGGACGGCTTTGCAAAGCTTCTCGACGAGCTCGAAAAGTAGATATACAACTTCCCCTTAATACTCCTTATGAGGGGCCTCCTGCTGGCATCTGCTTACCTCCTTCAGGGTGTTCTCAACGTGGTCTTTTACGGGATTCCCTCGGTGATGTTTTCTGCTCTCCTCCCGCAGAGCGTTTTTCAGGAAAGCGCGTGGCTCCTGCCCTTTCTGGTTCTCCTGTACTTCTCCCTCGGTGCACTCTCCCTTTACTACCTGGGTTTCACAACTCTACCGAACAGGGGGAAATACCTCGGAGTCATTTACTTCTCCGTGGGGCTTATAGGTTCCCTGGCAATCTGCTTTGAGTCCGCTGTCGAGACGCCTGTTCTGAGAGCTGTCTTCGCTCTCTGGGCTCTTTCCTCGCTCCTCGGCCTGTTTCTTATTCCACGCACCGGAAACCTGGAGGACGTTCTGCCCCTTTTGACAGCTTTGACGCTACTATTACTGCTGTTCTCCGGTGCTGTGAGCTTTCTGACGGCCCAGTGGATTGTCGAGGACTACTACGCACACCTTCACATGAGCGGGGGCATTCCTGAAAACGCGAGCATTATAGTTGCCCGTCCCGAGAACGTTTCCATCAACGGGACGGGCTAAGCTTTTAAGTTTCCCATTGATGCTTAGGAACATGGAGCGTGAACTCCGTTACCGGCGCGCCTCCGCATGGGAATACGATTTGATACTCAGGGAGGCCGAAAAGTACGGCGAGCTCAGGCATAGCTTTTTTGGCGTTGTCGAGGGCAAGTTCAGGGACGTCTACGCTGTGAACGAGAGGGTATGGGCTGAGATAGAAACCCTCAAGCTCAAACCCTACGCCTATGGGACGTTCGTCGGGACAATAAAGGTGGACAACCTCGTTGAGAAGTTCTACCCCAACGTTGAGTTCTTCTACTTCGTTGACGTCCAGAAGAACTACGCGGTTCTGAAGCCGAAGGCCGGCTTCCTCTTCACGACGGGCAAAGACGTCCCGAGGAATGGCGTTAAGGAGTACATCTGGCGGGGAACTAAGAAGCTCGTTATTTTCGATGAGAACGGGATAATCCTCGGCATAGGCAGGATAAACCCCGAGAGCAGGAAAAAGTTCATTTTGAACGTCACCGACATCGGCGAGTTCCTGAGGAGAAGGCGCTAAACTTTTCTAACGTGACGTAATCTTTTTAAGACCTTTTGCGTAGAGCTTAATGGTAACTAAAAGTAACTAAAGGGGGTGACGCTCATGATTAGGAGGGTTAAAACGGGCATCCCTGGGATGGACGAAATCCTTCACGGTGGAATCCCTGAGCGAAACGTTGTCCTTCTCAGCGGTGGTCCCGGGACGGGAAAAACGATATTCAGTCAGCAGTTCATATGGAACGGTCTTCAAATGGGTGAGCCTGGTATTTACGTTGCCCTCGAGGAGCACCCCGTTCAGGTGAGGCAGAACATGGCCCAGTTCGGCTGGGACGTGAGGAAGTACGAGGAGGAAGGGCTTTTCGCAATGGTTGACGCCTTCACGGCCGGAATAGGAAAGAGCAAGGAGTACGAAAAGTACATAGTCCACGACCTAACGGACATCAGGGAGTTCATAGACGTCCTCAGGGGGGCCGTTAAGGACATCGGTGCGAAGAGGGTCGTTATAGACTCCGTCACAACCCTCTACATCAACAAGCCCGCGATGGCTAGGAGCATTGTCATGCAGCTCAAGCGCGTTTTGGCAGGGTTGGGAGTTACGAGCATACTTGTGAGCCAGATAAGCGTTGGGGAAAGGGGTTTCGGCGGACCGGGTGTTGAGCACGGCGTTGATGGAATAATTCGCCTTGATCTGGACGAGATTGACGGCGAGCTCAAGCGCTCGTTGATAGTCTGGAAGATGCGCGGAACGAGCCATTCAATGAGAAGGCACCCATTTGAGATAACTGACAAGGGAATAGTGGTTTATCCGGATAAAGTCCTCAAAAGGAAGACAATAGTTGAAATTGAATAAACACGAGGGGGTGAGAGAATGGAGGTGCCCCTGAACCCAATGGGAAGGGAGGAGATACACAGGCTTGAGAGCATACTGCTCTTTGCGACCCTCTTCAGGCCTGAGGTCATAGAGCTAATCAAGGACCCGGCCGAGAGATTGACATGGGTCGACAGTTTAGCTGTTGCGGCAGGAGCGATAGCCAGGGAGAAGGCCGGCATGACTGTCAGGGAAATTGCAGAGGAACTCGGCAGGACCGAGCAGACAATCAGAAAGCACCTCAAGGGCGAGACCAAGGCCGGGCAACTGGTCAGGGAAACTTACGAACTCATAAAGCAGGGCAAGCTCGATGAGCTCGTCAGAAACGTCGAGGTTCTGGCCAAGGGTGGCCAGCTGGTTGCCCTTGAGGAGTACGAGAAGCTCAAGAAGGAGAAGGAGGAACTTGAGGCCAAGGTTAAGGAGCTTGAGGAGAGAGTCAGGGCATTGGAGGAGGAGAACAGGGAACTTAAAACAAAGCTTGAGAACGTCAGGAAGATACTATCGGACGCTTTGGAGAGGATAAGGGAGGTAGAAAAGCTTCTTTAAATTCCATTCCCATTTTTTCTCAGACTTTCTTCCCAAGTAACTATCATGTGGGTAAACGTTTCATCATCTTCTTCAATTCCACGCTTTATCTCACTCACGTGGGCGTACTTTGCTTTGAGTTTGTCGAGGATATAATCAACGGCCTTCTCCGGATTGGCCTTAGTCCCGCAAGTGTAAACATCTAAAGCAGCGTAACCCTTCTCGGGCCAAGTATGAATTGAAATATGGCTCTCGGCAACGATAACGACTCCGCTGACGCCGGTTGGTGAGAACTTGAAGAAGTAGCTTGACTTGACCTCCATGTTGCCGACCTTCGCCGCCTCGAGGAATATCTCTCTTATTCTGTCCGCGTTGCCGAGTATCTCTGGATCACAGCCAGCGGCCTCAACAACATAATGAAAGCCGATGGTCTCTATCTCGCTCATGGTTTCTCACCTGAGGGGTGGGTAGTATGCTCCCTTTTTAAAGTTAATCCTGGAAGCGAACGGGAATGAAAAGGCCGTTTCTGTTCTAAACTGACCGGAACGGAATTTTATGAATTTAAACTGAAAGTTTTTGGTAGTTTTTGGATAATCCTGTTACCCTCTGCTAAAATTGGCTTTGAGGCGAGTGAAACCGTTTAAACCTTTCTGGTGAGTGGTGCTCAACTTAAACCCAAGAACCACTAATTTTAAAACTCACTCCCTCAAATTAACCACAAGTCAGGATTACAAAACGCCAGGGGTGAACATATGTCTAGGAGGAAAGCTAAAAAGCCCGGTGAAACAAATGAATTCCGGGCAAAAAAGCGCGAAAAGTTAAAGTTCTTAGCTGAGATGGAACCAAAGAAGATGATAATTTATCCGCTTGCGGTTTTCATAGTTGCGTTGCTTTTAGTTGCTGTCCATTTTCCTCCACTCGGCATTGATCTCAGAGGTGGTGTTGTTGTAACGGCCTACGGTGTAAACGCCAACCCAGATACAATTGAAAAATGGCTGAGCAACGAGCTTGGAGTTCAGGTCACCGTCGAGAGTTTCACGAGCGTTGAGGGAACCAAAGGAATTCGTGTTTACGCTCCCACGGGGGTTGACCCTGTTCAAATAATCAACCTCCTGAAGCAGAAGTATCCCAACGCCGAATACACCCACAGTGAAGTCCTTCCGACGTTTGGAGAGCTTGCCAAGAAACAGGGTATAAAGGCAATAACCTTCGCCTTCATAGCGATGGCCGTTGTGGTATTCCTGTTCTTCAGGAATCCAGTTTCGTCACTGGCTATAATATTCTCGGCCCTCTCGGACATGACAATAGCCGTTGCAATGATGGGTGTCTTTGGCATTCAGCTTACCACCGCGACGATAGCCGCGCTTCTGATGCTCATCGGTTACACCGTTGACAGCAACATACTTCTCACTACCAAACTGACGAAGAGGAAGGAGGACACCATTGAGGAGGCCTATCTAAGTGCCGTTTCAACTGGCTTTACAATGAGCACTACAACCCTTGGAGCACTCTTCATGCTCTGGCTGATATCAACTTCACCAACTATAGATAACATAGCTATAGTCCTTATCTTCGGTCTCCTCGCCGACTTCATGAACACCTGGATCTTCAACGCTGGAGTTCTGAGGTGGTATCTCTCAAAAAGGGGGGTTAATGCATGAACAGGAAGCTTAAGAAGCTCCTTTTCAATTGGAGGATTCTCCTTCTCATACTATTCCTTGTGGGATCAATAGCGACGTTAGCCACACGTCCTCTGACATTTGGAATCGATATAGCTGGTGGAGTTGCCATTATAGCCCAAACTGAACATCCTGTTGATTCTAAAACCATGGAGCTCGTCGTTGATTCCCTCCAGAAAAGGCTTAACACCTTCGGTTTGAGGGACATACAGGTTCAAGGACAGGGAAACGATATAGTTGTTGTCAAGGTTGCCAACGTAACGAGTGCAGAAGAAGCAAATGCTCTCAAGAAGGTCATTGAAAGCCAAGGTGTATTCTACATGGAGTTTGACGGTGTAATCTTTGGAACGGGTAAGGACATAGTTTACGTCGGACCTCCTCAAATAAAGCCTGATGGGAGCTGGTCTGTTCCTTTTAGAATATCCAAGGCGGCGGCCGAGAAGTTCGCAAAGTTGGCCAAGGGAAAAGCCGGATGGCCCGTTGACATGTTCCTTGACCCTCCAGCAAACTCTCTCCTCGTGGTTCCCAAGAGCATATATGACCTCATGAACAGCACAACCTTCAATGCCCAGGCTCCTCAGGCTCCTACTTTACTCCAGAGAATCCACAAGGCTCTCAACATAACGACCATAGTTTATACCAACCAGAGTGCGGAGGAGCTCAAAAAGCTGGCCGATGGGAAGCCCATAGTCCTCGTTGATGTTGGCGAAAACTTGGTTAATTCACTCAAATCAATGAACGTGAGCGTTCGCTACGTTCCCAAGCAGAGTGGCGTTAGCGATACCCAGCTTATCAAGAGCGTCCTCGGTCTCTACGGTCCCTACTCCCTTGGTGAGGGGCTCGCCAATGGAGAGCCTCAGACAGACGTTCAGATAAGCGGTCAGGCCCCGGATAGACTTACTGCGGAGCAGGAGGCCAAGACTGTCTACACTGTCCTCAAGAGTGGTTCCCTTCCGGTTAAGCTCAAGGTTATAGGAATGCAGTTCATATCACCAAAACTGGGTCAGGACTTCAAAAAGCAGGCACTATACGCTGGAATAGCGGCGTTGATAGCAGTTTTGGCAATCGTATACTTCCACTACAGGAGGTGGAAGATAGCCATACCCGTGGCGAGTACGAGTCTCTTTGAAGTGATTATAATCCTTGGAATAGCAGCTTTGATAAAGTGGAACCTTGACTTGCCGAGTATCGCGGGTATTATAGCGGCAATAGGTACCGGTGTTGACCAGCAGATAGTTATAACTGATGAGCTTCTTGGGGGAGAAAAAGTTGCAAGGATCACAAGGCGCTCTAGTACTTTAAAAAGAATCGGACGTGCATTCTTCATAATATTCGCCTCAGCGTCAACTACAATAGCGGCAATGAGCTTTCTCTTAGTCTACTTCGTGGGAACATTAAAGGGATTTGCAGTGACAACAATAATTGGAGTTCTCATCGGAATCTTTGTAACAAGGCCTGCCTACGCTGAAATTGCAAAGTATCTCGTTGGTGAGGAGTGATGTATGTCATTATAATGGGGGCAGGGAGAGTCGGATATCTAGTTGCAAAAATGCTCGAGGCCGAAGGGCATGATATTACAATAATTGAAATGGACAGGGAACGTGCCAAAGAACTCTCAATGCATGTAAACGGGTTGGTTATTGAAGGAGATGCAACCGATCCAAAAACTCTGGAGGAGGCTAATATAAAGCAAGCAGATGCTTTTGCGGCATTAACCGGCAAAGATGATGCGAACCTGTTGGCGTGTATATTAGCCAAGAACCTTAATCCTAGTGTCAAGACTTCACTAAGAATAAGCAATCCTAAGAACCGGAGGATCTTTGAGGAAGTCAAGGATCTAAAAAAATACTTCGACTTCGTAATTTCACCGGAGGAGATAGCGGCGGAATACATAAGCAGAAACATCGTTACGCCGGGCTTTGATAGAGTTCTCTTCCCAAAGGAAGGAGCTGAGATCGTGAGATTCAACATAGACAAAAACAGCAAAATTGCAGGAAAACTCGTAAAGGAACTTAAGCTACCAAAAGATGCTTTAATTATAGCGGTTTACGATGAAAAAGGTAATTTAATAATCCCCTCTGGAGATACGAAGTTGCCCGAAAGAGGCCAAGTGATAGTTTTTGCCAAGAACTCCGTTCTCAAAGAAGTGAAGGAACTTTTGGAAGGAAAATCCGAGTCCTAAGATTAGACTACTACCTTTAATCTTTTTCCCATCTTGTTCTTTGAAGACCATAAACTATTTAAACTGATTAGGGAAGCCAAAGTTGGCGAAAAGTTCAGCTGTTTTCATGGTCATCGGAGGGACGGCTCATGGAGGACGTCATTAAACGGATTGTTGATGCAGAAAAGGAAGCAGAGAGACGTATTGAAAAAGCCAAGGAAGAAGCTAAGTCCATAGTCCTAAAGGCTAGGGAAGAAGCCAAGGCTATTGAAGATGAGATAATTTCTAAGGCCCAGGTTGAAGCTGAATCCCTTATCCAAAAAGCCCGTGAGGAAGGTGAAGCTGAGGCCAAGAGAATCATCGAAGAAGGTGAAAAGGAAATACAAGCTCTTAGATTAAAAGCTGAAGCTAACTTTGAAAATGCAATAGTTCAGGCAATAGAGCTCGTGAGAGGGGGCTGAAATGTTCAGGCCCGAAGAAATGGTAAAAATTGACGTAATAACCCTTAATCGCTATAAGG
Source organism: Thermococcus sp. (assembly GCF_027011145.1). Taxonomy (NCBI): domain Archaea; kingdom Methanobacteriati; phylum Methanobacteriota; class Thermococci; order Thermococcales; family Thermococcaceae; genus Thermococcus; species Thermococcus sp. The sequence goes on from NZ_JALVAO010000048.1 coordinate 9,364, forward strand.
ATGCGCTATTGACTTATCTCCATGAAGCAGGTCTCGTTGAAATTCGCGAGCTTGACGTTAAAATAGCTCAAAGGGATACTCCCAATGAGTATCACCGAAAAGCCGCCTCATACAGTATAACAATCTCCCGTCTTGCAGACTTTCTTAGGGCCTATAGAAAAACAAGGGGAGGGGGAATAAAGGAATTTTTCTTCCCCAAAGAAAAGCCGAAAAAAACGTATCGATATGAGGGCATTGAGAAACTCATCAAAGATACAGAGGAATTTTTAGCTAAAGCTGAGCCTGAGATAAAGGCCGTTGAGGGCAGGATAAGCTCTCTCCAATCGGAAATAGAGAGGATAAAGGAGTCAATATCTATCCTTAAGCTACTTTCAGTCTTTAAACTTCCTGTGAAGTACCTCCGACATAGCGGGATAGTTGAAGTTTCTGTTGGTTCTGTTGAGAAAGTTAAGTTCTCTGCTCTTGTTGAAGATCTCAAAATGGCTACAGAAGGCAGGATAGCTCTCGCAAGCAGGGACGCTGGAGACAAAGTCTTGTTGGTAATAGCAACCTTGTCTAGAGATCACGATAAAGTTAATTCAGTGCTTGCGAAGCACTCATTTGAAAAGATTGAAGTCCCTGACGGAGATGGTACACCAGAAGAGCTTGTGACTGATTACCAGAGAAAGCTTGACGCAAAGCTCAGAGAGCTTGAAAATGCTAAAAAAGAAGCTGAAAAACTTGCAGAAAAGTATTACGAAGACGTGGTATTCTATCAGGAACTAATGGAAAACGAACGTGATAAGGCTTCGGTTCTTCCAATGCTTGCCAGAACTAACATGACGTTTGCATTAACCGGCTGGCTTCCGCGCGTTGACGTTCCTAAGATTCTTGAGGGAATAAAGAAAGTTACCAAAGGTAAGGCCTACATAAACATTAGAGAGCCTACAAAGGATGAAATTGAGGAGATTCCGATAAAGCTCAAGAATCCAAGATGGGCAAGACCCTTCGAGATGCTCACAGAGATGTACGGCGTTCCTAGATATGATGAGATTGACCCGACGCCGATAATAGCCTTCACGTACTCGTTCTTCTTTGGCTTCATGCTCACGGATTTCATGTACGGCCTCATAGTGGGAATAGTTGCCGCACTGCTCGTCAAGGGCCACAAGAAGTTCAATGATGGAACATACAAGTTCGCCTACACGTTGCTCGTCAGTTCGTTCTTCACGATGCTCATGGGAATCCTCTTCGGCAGTTACTTCGGCAACGCCGGTGACATAGTTCTCCAGTACATCACGGGTAATCCAAACGCCCACTTCCCCCGCATAGCTGACACGTTGAAGGATCCAATGTTTGTCCTTATGCTTGCTCTCGCCATAGGCCTCGCCCATCTCTTCACGGGCTACACCATAGGCTTCATTGTAAAGTGGAAGAACGGGGACAGGAAGGGTGCAGTGTTTGAACAGCTTCCCTGGATGCTCATCATCATAAGCATAGTGCTATTTGCCACAAAGAACGCATCCCTTATGCTCCCAGCCAAGGCCCTCTTTGGAGTGGGTATAGTGCTCTTTGCCATCGGGGAAATCATGGCCAACGGCGGACTGGCGGCGCTGATGATAATCTCGGACTTCTTCGGCTTCGTTGGAACCTGGCTCAGCTACGCCCGTCTGATGGCGCTGGCTCTGGCAACGAGTGGAATAGCGATGGTCGTTAACGTCCTTGCCGCAATGGTCTGGGGAATCAAGATAAGCATTGTTCCTCTGGGGATAGCAATTGGAATCATAATCTTCATAGGCGGTCAGCTGTTTTCGACCGCCATAAACGCCCTTGGAGCATTCGTTCACTCACTCCGTCTCCAGTATGTTGAGTTCTTTGGAACGTTTTACTCGGGCGATGGAAAGCCCTTTACGCCCTTCAAGTCCAAGAGGGAGGTTTCAAAACTTGAGTTGAAAGCTGATGGAGGTGCATGAAAGATGGATCCGATAGTTTATGTCGCCCTTGGCGCGGCGCTCGCAAGCGGAATAGCGGGTGCCGCTTCGGCCTTTGGTGTTGGTATAGCGGGTGCTGCAGCAGCTGGAGTTGTTGCAGAGGACGAGAAGAACTTCAAGAACGCGCTGATACTCGAAGGTCTGCCCATGACCCAGAGTATCTACGGTTTGATTACCCTGTTCCTTATACTCCTCAGCGCGGGAATCATCGGTGGTGGTTTCAAGTTTGCCCAAGCCACCACAGATAACATCGTCAAGAGCGCAATACTCTTCGGTGCCGGACTTACCGTCGGCCTTACCGGTCTCTCAGCTATACCGCAGGGTATCATCGCCAGCGCTGGTATCGGTGCCGTCGCAAAGAACCCGAAGACTTTCACACAGGGTATTATCTTCGCGGCTATGGCCGAGACAATGGCAATCTTCGGTCTTGTCGGTGCACTAATCATGATTGCCACAGGCGTCGGTCTCTGAACCCTCTCCTTTTTACGGTCTAAGGAGGATTGAAAATGGAAGGGGCTGAACTGATAATCCAGGAAATAAACAGGGAGGCAGAACAGAAAATACAATATATCCTTAGTGAAGCCCAAAAGGAAGCTGAAAAACTCAAAGAAGAAGCGAGAAAGAGAGCTGAATCAAGGGCTGAATGGATTCTAAGAAAAGCAAAAACTCAGGCAGAAATAGAAAAGCAGAGAATAATAGCCAATGCAAAACTCGAGGTTAGAAAGAAAAAGCTTGCCGTCCAGGAAGAGCTAATAAAACAGGTTATAGAATCGCTCAAAGAGAGACTCGCCACTCTTCCCGATGAAGAGTATTTCCCAATGATTGTTGAGCTAACTGCCAAGGCCGTTGAAGAGCTTGGTATTGATAAGATCGTTGTCAGGTCAAACGAGAGGACCCTCAAGCTCGTCGTTGAAAGACTCTCAGAGTTCAGAGAGAAGCTCAAAGATGCCCTCGGAAAGGACGTTGAAGTTACAATCGGCGAGCCAATCCAAACAATCGGTGGTGTCCTTGTTGAGAGCCCTGACGGAACCGTGAGAGTTGACAACACCTTTGAGGCCAGGATAGAACGTTTCGAGAGCGATCTCAGAGCAACTATAGCTAAAGCCCTCTTTGGGTGATTGATATGGAAGCAGTAACTGGAATCCTTGACACAACACTTGCTGTAATATTTACTTGGATTACATATAAGACCGGAAGGTATATCTACAAGTATACCCCTTACTCCTACCCCAATGCAAGGATCAAAGCCATGGAAGCCAAGCTCCTCAGCGAGCAGAAGTTCAACGAACTGGCCGAGAGCAGGACGCTTCAAAACTTCGTCGTTAACCTCGAGGACACCGACTATAAGGACTATCTTGCTGACGTTTCGAGTTACACCGTTGAGGAAGTTGAGAAGGCCCTCGAAAGGGCCCTCGCTGGAACATACGAGCTGATGTTCAAGATTCTTCCCAAGCGCTCTAGAGAATTCTTCAAACTCCTTCTTGAAGAGTGGGATGTCAGGAACATATCCAATGTCGTCAAGGCTAAGCTCTCCAACGAGCCTGCCAGTGACTATGTTGTTGAACTGGGAACCATGATTTCTAAGGTCAAAGCAATGGTTGAGGCTAAAACTATGGAGGAAATCTTGGTAATACTAGAGGGAACTCCCTACGAAGAGATTTACCAGAAGCTCTTGCTTGGTGAGCTCGATGTTACTCGATTTGAAACCGAGCTCTATAGAATATACTACAGGAAACTCCTAGACTATGCCCTTTCTAAGAGAGATGAAGAGAGGATTATCCTCGAGGAATTTGTGAGGCTCCAAATAGATAAAACTAACATTGTTACTGCTCTTCGCGCAAAGAAAGCAGGTCTCTCGGCTGAGGAGATAAAGCCAATGCTTATTCCGGGAGGAACAATTAAACTCGATCCAATACTTCACGTCGATTCCCTTGATATGGCACTTGCTGAGCTTGATTCCACGAAATATGGCAAAGTAATCAGGGATGTCAGAGAGGACATTGAAAACGATCTTAGTGTTCTCGAGAGAGCCTTGAACGAGTACATACTTGATAAAATTTCAGAACTCGAACGCTTTTATCCCTTGAGTATTGCAACACCTCTAAGCTACATTCTGAAGAAGGAAAGAGAGGTTAGAAAACTCAGAGCTATAGCAAAACTAATAGAGAATGGAGTTGAGCCAGAGCGCATAAAGGAGCTTGTAGGTGAGGTAGCATGAAGATAGCAGTCCTTGGTGACAGGGATACAGCTCTGGGTTTCCGGCTTGCCGGAGTTCATGAAGTTTATTCCTTCGAAGACACACCCGTTGAAATGGAACGGTTGAAGAACAAGCTAAACGAGCTAATAGAGAGAGGAGACATTGGGATTATCCTCATAACGGAGAGGTTTGCCCAGAGAATTGAGTTACCCGATGTTACGATTCCAATCATCCTTCAGGTGCCGGATAAGTCCGGCTCTAAATTCGGTGAAGAAGCCCTCCGCCAAATAGTTAGGAGGGCAATAGGTGTTGAGCTCAAGAGGTGAAGGAAAATGGGAAGGATAATTCGTGTTACGGGACCCCTTGTCGTAGCGGACGGCATGGAAGGAAGCAAGATGTATGAAGTTGTTCGCGTCGGTGAGATGGGTCTCATCGGAGAAATAATTCGCCTTGAAGGTGATAAGGCAGTTATACAGGTTTATGAAGAAACTGCTGGAGTTAGGCCAGGTGAGCCCGTTGAGGGAACGGGAGCTTCCCTTACAGTAGAACTTGGTCCTGGATTACTAACTTCGATATATGATGGAATTCAGAGGCCTCTTGAAAAGCTCCGCGAGCTGAGTGGTGACTTCATAGCCAGAGGTCTTACGGCTCCGGCTCTGCCAAGGGATAAGAAGTGGCATTTTACCCCAAAGGTTAAGGTCGGCGACAAAGTCACGGGTGGAGACGTCCTCGGTACAGTCCCGGAGACGAGCATCATAGAGCACAAGATACTCGTTCCCCCGTGGGTCGAGGGAGAGATAGTTGAGATAGCTGAGGAAGGCGACTACACCGTTGAGGAAGTCATAGCGAAAGTTAAGAAACCCGACGGGAGTATCGAGGAGCTTAAGATGTACCACAAGTGGCCAGTTCGTGTCAAGAGACCATATAAGACCAAGATACCTCCTGAAGTTCCGCTTATCACAGGACAGAGGACTATTGATACCTTCTTCTCCATAGCCAAGGGTGGAACTGCCGCCATTCCGGGTCCCTTCGGTTCAGGAAAGACCGTCACCCAGCACCAGTTGGCTAAGTGGAGTGACGCCCAGGTGGTTGTTTACATCGGTTGCGGTGAGCGCGGTAACGAGATGACCGATGTCCTTGAGGAGTTTCCCAAACTGAAGGACCCGAAAACAGGAAAGCCCCTCATGGAGAGAACGGTTCTCATAGCCAACACCTCCAACATGCCGGTCGCTGCGCGTGAGGCGTCCATCTATACGGGAATCACGATAGCCGAGTACTTCAGGGACCAGGGCTACGATGTCGCTTTGATGGCCGATTCAACGAGTAGATGGGCGGAAGCGCTCCGTGAAATTTCGGGAAGGCTTGAGGAAATGCCCGGTGAGGAGGGTTATCCGGCCTACCTCGCGAGCAAGATAGCGGAGTTCTACGAGAGGGCCGGTCGCGTTGTTACTCTCGGAAGCGAGCCGAGGATTGGTAGCGTCTCCGTCATTGGAGCAGTTTCACCGCCCGGTGGTGACCTCAGCGAGCCGGTCGTTCAGAACACTCTGAGAGTCGTCAAGGTCTTCTGGGCCCTCGATGCCGACTTAGCCAGGAGGAGGCACTTCCCGGCAATCAACTGGCTGAGGAGCTACTCGCTCTACATAGACGCAATCCAGGACTGGTGGCACAAGAACGTTGACCCGGAGTGGAGGAAGATGCGCGATACAGCGATGGCCCTACTCCAGAAGGAGGCCGAACTTCAGGAGATAGTCAGAATCGTCGGTCCTGACGCTTTGCCGGATAGAGAGAAAGCAATACTCATCGTCACGAGGATGCTCCGTGAGGACTACCTCCAGCAGGATGCCTTCGACGAGGTTGACACCTACTGTCCGCCCAAGAAGCAGGTTACAATGATGCGCGTAATCCTCAACTTCTACGAGAAGACTATGGAGGCGGTTGACAAGGGCGTCCCTGTTGACGAGATTGCTAAGCTTCCCGTCAGGGAGAAGATTGGCCGTATGAAGTTCGAGCCAGATGTTGAGAAGATTAGAGCTCTCATAGATGAAACCAACGCCCAGTTTGAGGAGCTCTTCAAGAAGTACGGAGCGTGATGCTCATGCCGGGAATGGAGTACTCCACAGTTAGCAAGATTTACGGACCGCTCATGATTGTCGAGGGCGTCAAGGGAGTGGCCTACGGTGAGGTCGTTGAGATAGAGACCGAGAGCGGGGAGAAGAGGAAGGGACAGGTTCTCGAGGCCAGGGAGAACCTCGCAATAGTCCAGGTCTTCGAGGGAACCCGCGATTTGGACGTTAAAACCACCCGCGTCCGCTTTACCGGAGAGACCCTCAAGGTTCCCGTTTCAATGGACATGCTGGGCAGGATATTCAACGGTATCGGCAAGCCCATCGACGGCGGACCGGAAATCATCCCCGAGGACAGGAGAGACGTTCACGGTGCGCCACTCAATCCGGTGGCAAGAGCCTACCCGAGGGACTTCATCCAGACAGGTATTTCGGCAATAGACGGTATGAACACCCTCGTCAGGGGCCAGAAGCTTCCGATATTCAGCGGTTCAGGTTTACCACACAACATGCTTGCCGCACAGATAGCGAGACAGGCTAAGGTCCTCGGTGAGGAGGAGCAGTTCGCCGTAGTTTTCGCGGCGATGGGTATCACATATGAAGAGGCCAACTTCTTCAAGAAGAGCTTTGAAGAGACCGGAGCAATAGAGAGGGCCGTGCTCTTCCTTAACCTAGCGGACGACCCTGCCATTGAGCGTATCATTACCCCCCGTATGGCCCTCACCGTGGCTGAGTACCTTGCCTTCGACTACGACATGCAGGTTCTGGTTATACTCACCGACATGACCAACTACGCCGAAGCTTTGCGTGAGATTTCAGCCGCTAGAGAAGAGGTTCCTGGAAGGCGCGGTTATCCGGGTTACATGTACACCGACTTGGCTACAATCTACGAAAGAGCGGGTCGCGTAAGGGGCAAGAAGGGAAGTATAACCCAGATGCCAATCCTGACGATGCCTGACGATGATATAACCCACCCGATTCCGGATTTGACCGGTTACATCACCGAGGGTCAGATAGTTCTCAGCAGGGAACTCCACAGGAAGGGTATCTACCCGCCGATTGACGTTCTCCCAAGCCTGAGCCGTCTGATGAAGGACGGTATCGGTAAGGGTAGGACCAGGGAAGACCACCCACAGCTCGCCCAGCAGTTGTATGCAGCCTACGCTGAAGGCAGATCTCTAAGGGATCTTGTAGCGGTTGTGGGTGAAGAAGCCCTGAGTGAGACCGATAAGAAGTACCTTAAGTTCGCGGACAGATTCGAGAGGGAATTCGTTGCCCAGCGCTACGATGAGGACAGGAGCATCTTTGAGACTCTCGACCTTGGATGGGAGCTTCTAGCGGAACTTCCGGAGAGCGAGCTCAAGCGTGTCAGGAAGGAGTACATCCTCAAATACCACCCGAAGTACAGGAAGAGGGGCAAGTGAGCCCCTATAAAATTTTTAGGTGGTCGAGATGGCAGAACTGCTCAACGTGAAGCCAACGCGAATGGAGCTCCTCAACCTCAAGAGGAGAATTCAGCTGGCCAAGAAGGGTCACAAGCTCCTCAAGGACAAGCAAGATGCACTTATTATGGAATTTTTCACGATTTACGATGAAGCTCTTACCCTTAGAAAAGAGCTAAATCTCAAGATGGAGGAGGCATTCGAAGCCCTCCAGATGGCGGAGATTGACGTTGGAACACTTCGCCTTAAGGAGATAAGCCTCTCGGTGAAGCCGAACAGGGAAGTGGAGATTAAGAAGAGAAACATCATGGGCGTTCCGGTTCCCCTTATCGAGGCTGAGTCTTTCAAGAGAAACGTTGGGGAGAGGGGTTACGCCTTTGTTTCGAGCTCCGCCAAGGTCGACCTCGTCGCAGAGAAGTTCGAGGAGGTCCTTGATTTGGCCGTTCGCCTCGCTGAGGTGGAGGAGACCCTAAAGAGGCTCGCGAAGGAGATAGAAGTAACCAAGAGGCGCGTCAACGCGCTGGAATACATTATCATACCAAGGATGGAAGCCACCGTCAAGTTCATCAAGCAACGCTTAGATGAGATGGAGCGCGAGAACTTCTTCAGGCTGAAGAGGGTTAAGGCCTTAATCGAGGCTAGAAGCGGGTCCTGAGCCCTTTACGTTCCCCTTTTTCTAAGGAGCGTTTGTGTAGGTGTTTGTGTAGGCAAATCGCTTAAATATGCTCTTCTCGTAATTAAGTTGGGGGTGAGCTATGGGAGAGTACTTTATCGAGCCCGGTTTGGACCCCAGAAAGGACCACGTTCTTTACAGGGATGATGAACACCTCGTGGTTTACCTTGGCACCCAGGAGGGTGGAGAGGACGTTGACGTTAACAGCTACCTCATAGTCAGCAGGGGCAAGGGAATTCTCATAGATCCCGGAGGATACAAGATTTTCTCCAAGGTGCTGGCAAACGCCTCCAAGTACATTGACCCGAGGGACATAGAGTACATCTACATCTGCCACCAGGACCCGGATGTTGCCGGTAGTTTGCCCCTTTGGAGAGAAGTTAGCAACGCAAAAATCATAGTTCACTGGCTCTGGACGAGGTTTCTGCCCCACTTTGGTTTTGAAGACATCAGAGCAGTTGCTCACGAGTTGTCGGACGAAGGCGAGACGATGGTCTTTGGTGCAACGACCCTTGAGTTCATACCCGCCCACTTCCTTCACAGTCCCGGACACTTTACGATATACGACCACAGGAGCAAGTTTCTCTTTACAGGGGACATAGGCATAGCCCTCCTTGAAGAGCCTTACATCGTTGTTGAGAACATGGAGAGGCACATACAGGCCATGAGACCGGTTCACGAGAGGCTAATGCCGACGAGCAGGGCCATAAAGGTCTGGCTTGACAAAGTGAAGTTCCTCGACGTTGAAGCCATACTGCCCCAGCACGGGGCGATTATCCCTAAAAAGTTTATACCCCGCTTCTATGACTTCCTCGAAAACCTGAAGTGCGGCGTTGACCTGCTCCGATGAGGTGATAGCATGAACGTCAGGAGCATCGAGAAGGCATCAAATGCATTGGCTCAGTCAGTCCGTATAAAAACTTCAAGTAAGGAGTCCAGCAAGATTATAGACGAATTAGCCGAGCAAATTAGTGGACAGTTCCTTGAGAACAACATAATGATTATTGAAAACATAGAAAAGCTTTCTCAAGTCATGAGAGAACTTGAAAGGTTTCAGGAGGAGTTCCTACCCTTCTTTAAGCGTTTTGAGGTCTTCGCTCAAGAATTTAACACACTCGTTGAAAACCTTGAGTATGTTTCAAGGATAAGCGACTCGATAGCCAGCGTGGCGAAGCAGACCAACCTGGTTGCCCTTAATGCATCTATAGAAGCGGCCCGCGCTGGCGAAGCCGGAAGGGGTTTTGCAGTCGTTGCCGATGAGATTAGGAAGATGGCTGTCCAGACCATGAATCTCGCCAAGGAAATCAAAGACTTCAACACGAGGGTGATGGGCCAGCTTGAGACCCTTAGAGACGCTCTGGCAGTTATGGACAGAATCAAGGAGGGAACTGAGATACTCGGGAGAGACATAGAGGCCATGGTCGAGATTAGCTCGGTTTTAGATGAGATTTCGCGCGAGCAGGAGGAGATTGTAAACGATATAAAGAGGCTCAAGGGGATAGCCCTGGCATTGAGGAAGTTTGCGGACATGCAGGATAAATACAATAAGGAGCTCGCCTCACTCCTTAGAATGATGGTCAGCGAATACGCGAAGGAGCAAAGGGAAAAGTAGTGGGGTGCTTGTTATGACGGAGAGGCTTTACTACTCTGATCCATACCTTAAAGAAACGACCGCTACGGTTGTTGAGGTTAAAAACCTCGGGAACGGCCTCGTTGAGGTTCTCCTAGATAGGACGATATTCTATCCTGAAGGCGGTGGCCAGCCCTCCGACAGGGGACTTATCGAGGGTGAAGGGTTCACGATTGAGGTCACCAAGGTTAAAGAGCGCGATGAAATCTGGCATGAGGGGGTAATCGAGGGGAGGGTTCCAGAAAAGGGCGAGGAAGTTAGGCTTAAGCTCGACTGGGACTGGAGATACGAGAACATGAAGAACCATACGGGACAGCACATCCTCTCGGCGGTTCTCAAGAAGCTTTACGACCTCGACACGACAGGTTTCCAGATTTTTGAGCACTACAACAAGATTGAGGTTAACGGCGACCTCGACTGGGAGGCCATTACAAGGGCTGAAATCGAGGCCAATAGAATAGTCTCCGAGGGACTTCCCGTAACCGTTGAGGAGTTCAAGTACCTTCCCGACGACATCGTTAAGACGCTGAGAAAGCACGTGAGCAAGGTAACCGACAGGGTCAGGATAGTGAGCATCGGCAACGTTGACAGAACCCCCTGCGGGGGAACCCACGTTAAGAACACCTCCGAGATAGGTCTCATCAAGGTTCTCCGCTTCTACAAGAAGTCCAAGAACCTCTGGAGGATAGAGTTCGTCGCCGGTAACAGGGCCCTGAGGACGCTCAACGAGCTCCTCGAAGACTACTGGAATTCCCTTGAGGAGATGCCCAACAAGAACAGGCCCCTCATTGACAGGGTCAGGGAGCTGAAGGGGGAGATTGACTCCCTCGAGGAGAAGATTGACGAGCTGAGGCACGAGCTCTGGCGCTGGAAGGGGCTGGCCCTCATAGACAAGGCAGAGGAGATAGGTGACTACAACGTGGTTGCCCTCGTCGAGAAGTGGCCCATGAAGGACGCCCAGGCCTTTGCTGTGAACTTTGTTAAGGAAAACCCCGGCTCAATCCTCCTCCTTGCAAGCGAGGAGTACGCCCTCTTCGCCAGAAACGAGGAAGTTGAGGTTTCGATGAAAGAACTCCTTCAGAAGGTCATTGAGGAGCTCGGCGGGAAGGGTGGTGGAACCGACAACTTAGCCAGGGGCAGGATTGAGGCGGAACCTGAAGACGTTCTCGACGTTGCAAAGGAAAAGCTGAGGGAAATCATTTCTGGATAAGTTCTATCTGGCTCTCCTCTATTCCAAGTTTTTCAAGGACGATTTTCCACTGCCCCTCCGGCACCTCTGGCCTTTGAAGTTCCTTTTCCGCTTTTTCTCTACTCATGAGGCCGTAGCGAACCAGAGCCGCTATCCGCCTGTGCTCAAAGCTGTGGCCGTGCTTCTCCCAGTAGAGTTGCAGAGCAGGTCCAAGAACGAGGCAGTTCGTAGTGTATCCCGGCAGTTCCGGGAACTCAAAGGGAAGCTTTTTCAGGATTTCAAAACGCTCTTCCTCGGTCATCATGGAGAGAAGCCTTATCTGGACTATTCCACCGCTCATAAGCCTGTATGGATGGTGGCCGAAGGGTAACTCGTGGCCAGTTATAATGTACTGGTAATTGTTTTTCAGGGCGTACTTTCTTAGCTTTTCCATTGTTCTCTTTGAACATGCCCTGCACGGGCTCTGGGCCTTCAGCAGGGCGTTTCTGAATATATCTGAGTAGTCGTATCGTAGAACTTTAAAGGGAACGCCAAGGTGTTCGGCTATCCTTCTCGCGTTCTCTATGGCCTTTTCCGACATGAGCCCGTGGTCTATCATAACAGCCTCAAGTTCCGGAACCCTGTAGACCTCTTTCGCCAGGTAGAGGGCAACAACGCTGTCCTTCCCGCCGGAATAGGCAACGATTGCCCTATCGACTTTTTTCATGAGTTCTTCAAGCTCTCTCCTGACCTTCTCCCCTTCTATTGGGTGCTTCAGGTAGACCTGACATTCGCGGCATATTGGTCTTCCGTTCACCAGGTCTATCCTTGAGGTTCTCTCATCGTTGACGCAGAGCGAACACTTGAGCATGGAAAAGGAAACGGAGAGACCTTTATATCATTTTTCAAAGCGCGAAGCTAAAGACCTTCCGCCGGATTTTATGAGCTCCTTTGTTTCTTCGGTCTTTTCAACTCCTTTCTTCCCTGCGAAGAGCAGGACGAGCAGAATCTGATCCTTTAGAAGGATTCCCTGGTTGTTCCTCGCTATTAGCCATCCGAAGACAAAGCCGAAGACCAATCCGGCAAGCCAGAGTTCTATTAGGAAAGTCCCGGCCGAGCTCCGCTGTGTTGAGACCGTTGAGAGGGCTTTATACGAGAGAGCAAGAGCCAGGACGAAGATGCCCTCGAGGAGCAGTCCAAGCTTCGTTGCCCTTGCCAGCGTTCCCAGAAGTCTTCCCCTTATCTCGCCAAGGATTTTCCCATCGTGGTGGCTGTACACAAGGAGCCGTGAAACGTTGGCCCCGCTTCTGAAGGCCAGAAACGCGAAGAGCATGGCCAGATAGTCCCACCTGACCTTCCAGAGTCCATAGAGGCCCACTAAGACCCATATCGGAGTGAAGAGTCTTTCCAAGTTTTTCTTTTCGTTCTCTGGAAGTTCAACGCGAAGGGCTTTTTTGGCTAATTTCCCAGCTATCTTCCCCATAATCCTCAGGAGGGATAACCAGAGGTTTATCCCAAGGAAAACCAGCAGTAGGAGAAAAGATATAATGTCCTGTGTTGTCATGGTACCACCTTATTAATTTTGTGTTTTGAGGGTTTTAGGTCTTTCGAGAAACTTTCGTTCAACGGTCCTTCCGAGGTCAATGAATGCGTAGGCTATCGCACCGAGGGATATTCCAAGCGGGACTATCTGCCACCAGTAGGGGACGTACTTCGCTATCCCCGCCATGAGGGGCGTGCTCATCAGCGTCCCCCAGTTGAACCCGGGAACGACGTTGAAGAACCCGAGGAGGGTTATGAAGGCGATTACCCCGGGGACGGACATTGAGAACAGATAAACGGTGTATGGAATTAGAACCGGGAGCACATGGAGCCTGAGGATTTGGAGGGGACTTGCTCCCAGGGCTTTGCTTGACTCTATGTAGCCCCTTCTTAGTTCTTCCTCGACTATGGAGCGGATCTTCCTTGATGACGTCCCGATGAAAACTATGGCCACCACAAGGGCCATTGCGTAGGGGTTCATCTGGATTTTGATAGTGGTCATTCTCACGACTTCAAGCCTTCCCAAGAGCACAACGAGTATGACCGCAAGTGGCAATGAAGGGGTTGAAGCAAGGATTTTTGAGATGACATTTATAAGGGAGCCTGCTCTGGTAGAAATAACACTCAGAGAACCGAGGGCGAGGGAGAGGAGCGCCAGTATTCCAGCCCCGAGGAGGGATATAATTATCGTTTGTCTTGCCCCGTATGCAAAACCCGTCCAGACGTCCCTCCCGTAGACGTCGGTTCCCAGTCTGCCGTAACTGAGTCCCAGGATTCTAACCCTCGGCTCGTCTCCCGGCTGGAGTCCTCCGTAACTGCCTGTTATCACTATCCTGTATGTTCCCTTGAGGGGGACGAAATTGAAAACGCAGTCCGTACCGGGTTTTGAGAATATGGCCTTCAGAGGGTTGTGGAAGAGAAGCTGAGACCACGTTGGTTTTGGAACACATTTCTCATCGGCTATCTCCTCAATGGATGATGTCAGGGTTCCAACCTTGAGGGAACCCGGGATTATACCGTTCCAGAGGAGATACTTTCTTCCTAAGGGGTCAATAATGGAGATTTTGAGGCTTCTGGTTAAGTTTGGAATTATCAGAATGTCCTGAGGAGCTTTGTTGTAGTGGAAGTCGTAGTAATAAACGAAACTGCCGTTTTCGTAGACCCCATGTAGCCATTCCGTTTTTGGGAGCCCTATGAACTCACCGTACCATTCGGGGGGAACGCCGGCGGGATTGTACTTCCAGTAGGTTTCGTTGTTCCAGTTCTCAACGTTCTCCTTAACGACCGTGTGGGGGCCGATGACGGCGAAGGCAATGAAAAACGCTATTATGAGAACAGATAGTCTACGCATCCCTCCTCACCCTAGGGTCGAGTCTCAGGTAGAGGGCCTCGAAAATCGAGGTGTTCAGGAAGTACATGACCGACATAACAAGGCTCGCAAAAAACAACAGGTCTCCCCTTCCCTTGTAGAGGAGAATCCACGCGCCAATTAGGAAGGCTCGACCAATACCAGGAACGTTGAAGAGAACCTCCACTGCCATGTCGTTTATCAGGAGGTTTAGGAAGCTGTAGCTTGTGAATGTCAGAAAGCTTGGAAGGACGACACGGAGGAGTTTTCTCTCTATCTTCCTGTCTGGAAGGCCCTTTATGATATCAATTATAACATAGTCCTCGCTCTTCTCCCTGACGACAAGGTTCCTGACGGTCATAGCATAGACTGGAATGTTTACCAGGGTCAGGGTAAGAATCGGCAGGGAGAGGCCCTTCAGGTATGTGAAAATCGTCACTCTCCCCTCGACGCTTGCCCGATGAACGTAGTCCAGATAACTCAGGGGGAGGACGCTGAGCTTCCACCACAGAACCCAGAGCAAAACAACAGCCCAGAACCAGCCGGGGATTGCCGAGAAACTGGGCCCCAGAACACTTAGAATCCTGTCCGGGAGTCCCCCTCTGTAGCCTGCCCTCAACCCCCACAGAGCGCCAAAAATGAGTATCAGAAGGAGAGAGAGCGTCATTATGGTCAGAGTCAAAAGTATTGATTTCCCCGGCGTTGTTCCCACCCATGATGTGTAGATGCCGTGGGGAGTTGGGACGTAGTATGTGAATGTAGATTCGTTTTTTGTTATTGTTATTATGTTCATTGTTTTGTTGTTAAAGACCTTAACGGAAAACCTGAGATACTCTCTTGTCTTGTTAAGTAACTTACCCGGCTGAACTGCACTTTCGACGCTTTTCCCTGTTAATCTTGCCTCGGCCGATGAAATAAGGGTAGATAGTAGGACAACTACGATTATAAATATTATGAACTCTCTGAATATGGAGCTGACTATATTCTTTGCCATCTAGAATTTTTACATCCGAAAATAATAAATATGTTGTGGTTCATTCTTCTTTTCTTTCCCTCTTCACAACGGGGGCAACTTCCCTTGCAATTCTCTTAACGCTGAAGAGCGTAAGGGCGTCCATCTTCTTGAGCTGGGCGAGCAAACAACCGCTTATCCTGACGTCTATGTATTTCCTGGCCTCCATTGCCGTTTTGAGGAGCTCCCTCATGCTCTCCGCCCTCTCGAAATCGAGGCCCGCCCTCTTAAGTCGCTCCACGTTGAGCTCGTGAATTGTCAGTGGCTGGAGGTGCATCTCGTCTATTCCAAGGGAAGAGGCTAGCTCCGCTATCTTTGGGATATCCTCTTCGTTTATCCCGGGCATGAATATTGTCCTCACGACGGAGCGGACGCTTTTGTCTTTCCCCACTATCCTCAGGGCATTTACTACGGCATCGAAGGTGTCCGCGTTGGTAATCTCTAGGTGCTTCTCCCTAGTTGAGGCGTCGAGGCTTATCATGACGATGTCGAAGTCGAGCTTTTGCCAGAGCTCCTCTGTAAGGAGTGAGCCGTTGGTCTGAAGGTCGAGCCTCGCCTCGGGAAACCTCTCTCGGAGCATTCTGTTGACTTCAACTATCCTTTTGCTGAGCAAAGGTTCGCCGTACTGCGAGATGGTTATCGCCTTTGGGTTCTCCCAGCCGTAGTAGCCGGGCTTCGGGGCCTTTCCGAGCTTCACCGCGACGTTCGAATAGCAGAAGATGCAGTCGTGGTTGCACGCTGGAGTGAGTTCGTAGCTCGGGTGGTGAACGGGGTTAGGATTGCTCAAATCGAGGCCCTGACAGTATTTGCAGTGGCTCGGGTAGAGCATGTCGTCAACGAATCTCTTTAGTAGCTTTGCCTCCCTGTTCTCGAGAATCTGGGGCTCGATTCCCATTTTTCTGGCGAACTCTTCCCAGCTGTACTTCATTCTCTCACCGGTCGGAGCGGAAAAAAGGGGCTTAAAAAGGTGATTGGTCAGAGAAGTCCCCTCAGCTGGAAGCCGTCAAAGACGGGTCCGTCGCGACACACGAGGTACTTCCCAAGGTTGCAGGAGCCACAGACCCCTATGCCACACTTCATGTAGCGCTCCGCCGAAATCTGAACGTTTTTGTAATCCATAACCCTCAAAACGGCTTTTAGCATCGCTTCCGGGCCGCAGGCGTAGGCCCCTTCGAACTCACTCCTTCTCTCCGCCAGGACATCGGTCGGGAGGCCCTTCCTCCCGGCGGAGCCGTCGTCCGTCGTTATTACAACCTCGTCCACGTAGTTTTCGACGTCAAGAAGTGCCAGCTCCTCTCTGGAGCGGGCACCGTAGATGAGTGTAACTCCCTCGAAGTCTTTTCCCCATGCCCTTGCCAGAGCATAGAGCGGTGGAATCCCTATTCCCCCTGCTACAAGCGCTACTCTGCCCCACTTCCTCTCGAAGCCCCTGCCGTAGGGGCCCCGAATCCAGAGCCTTTCGCCTTCCTCAAGCTCAAAGAGCCTTGAGGTGAAGGGTCCAACGCGTTTAACGACCAAAAGGCCCTTCCAGGCCAGGCTAAAGGGCTTTTCCCCGACTCCCGGAAGCCAGACCATCACAAACTGACCCGGCGTGAATTCGAACCCCTTCGAGAGCCTGAAGGCCCTTACGTCTTTGGCGACCTCCCATGTTTCCCTGAGCTCAACCACGCTGTACATTTAAACGAACCCCCTCAGGCTTTCCTACGATTTCATCTCCCTCCATAACGACCCTTCCACGGAGAATTGTCATTACAACTTTCCCTTTAAGCTTCTGCCCCTCCCAGGGGCTCCACCTTGATTTCGTGTAGAACTCCTCGGGTTTGACAGTCCATTCCCTTCCGATGTCAACGACTGTAAAAGTCGCCTCGTTGCCCACCTTAAAGTCCCTTCCCCTTATTCCGAAGACCCTCACCGGGTTGTCGTGCATCTTCTCAACGATGTCAAAGACCGTTATGATTCCCCTGTTCACCGCGTCTAGGAGCAGGGCAACCTCCGTCTCGAGGCCGGGAATCCCGGCGGAGCCTTTTTCCTTGTCCTCGACTGTATGGGGCGCATGGTCGCTCGCGATTATCGGGATTTTTGAGAAGTTCTCCCACAGGGCTCTAACGTGTTCTTCGCTTCTCAGGGGTGGGTAAACCTTGAGTAGCGGGTTTTTCTCGTAGTCCTTCTTCGTCAGAAGCAGGTGGTGGGGCGTTACCTCGAAGCTCACCCAGGGAAGGTTCTCGCGCAGTATGGCATTTATCCCACCGCTCGTTGAGACGTGGCAGATGTTGAGGGGCTTTCTCAGCTTTCTGGCCACTTTAAGGGCCCGTTCTATGGCCCTCTCCTCGACCTCCGGTGGTCTTTCAGGTTTCTCCCTTATCAGCTCCGCCTCTTCCGCATGAACGCTCAAAACACCCGGGGAGCAGGAGTAATCGGCCTCGAAGTTTTCTGAATAAACCCCGCCCGTTGAAGCTCCCATGAAGGCCTTGTAGAAGTCTGCCTTTACCCTTCTGGCCTCCTCGCAGTTGTCCCCCATGAGAAAGCTCAGGGCGTAGTCGGTGTAGGCTTTTCGCCGGAAGAGTTCGAGGCGTTTTTCGAACGTTTTGGAGTCCAAAACCGGAGGTTTTGTGTTGGGCATATCAAATACTGCCGTTATCCCGCCATGAAGAGCCGCTTTGGTTCCGCTCTCAACGGTTTCCTTTTTCCTTTCCTCAAAGTCTCTCAGGTGGACGTGAGTGTCTATCAGTCCGGGGAGGATTAAAAATCCTGGCAGTTTCAGTTTCTGCTCTCCCTGAAGGGCTCCAACCGCTATCTTCGATATCCTTCCGCCGTCGATTCCTATGCTTCCTTCAACAATCCTTCCGTCGAGTACAAACCTTCCACTCAGAACGAGCTCGTGCATCGAAGCCCGCGCGGGATTTTCCAATGGCCTGTTTTAAAATTTTTGGTCATGAAACCGAAAGGAAACACTTTTTTCGGATTTCTAGAAATCTAAAATATCCATTTTCTTGTTGTTGCCTAAAATCCTGGTTTGGCTTTACGTTTGGAGAATAACCAACATCGCATGCGCAAATATCTAGCCTGATTAACCGTGGATTCCAAATCTGGTCATTGTCCTTTATGTTCCTATCTCTTTTCTTTTACATTAACGTAACCCTTAAATAGGCCTCGAATGTATAGCTTCATGCCATTATACCCGGTATGTGGCAACGTTGCCAAAACTTGAAGGAGGCAGTGGTTATGAATAGGAAAGCCCTGAGCCTGTTTGTTATGGGCTTGATGCTGTTTAGTGTCTTCTTGGTTGCAAAGCCTGCCAGTGCCCAGCAGAGTGTTCCGGGAGACACCCTTAAGATAGTTCAGCTCGCTGCCCAGGGCAGTCTCTTCATGGGTGTCTTCAACCCATCACCGAGCGGAATGACTGACGTTTATACAGTACGTGTCTGGTACTTCCTTCACGACCCATCAGTTGTCATGGGACCTGATGCACAGTACCACAACTATCGCTGTGAGCTTGTTAGCATACAGTACAACGTAAAGGTTCCCGATGATGCAGTCATCTGGAACGGAACCCAGAAGCAGTGGGTTAGCCCCTACGCAGGTAAAACCGCCAAGAGCGCTGTCACATGGAAGTGTGGCCTTGGAACCTGGGTTGATGGGCAGAAGATAACTCTCGCTGACTACCTCTTCGACTACGCGATGGCCTGGGAGTGGGCCTACCAGGACGGTAAGGACGACAAGTTCTACAGCGAGGACTACGCCAACAACCTCCAGGGAACCCTCCAGCTCGTCATGGGTCTTAAGGTTGACAAGGTCACCGACGACTACATTGAGTACACCCTCTATCAGAACTACGTTGTTCCTTACGACAAGTGGAGCACCGCTATTGGAAACTTCATGGAGAAGCCAAGCTTCCCGTGGGAGCTCTACAACGTCATGAGCAACATGGTTGCCTACGGCGTCAACGGTAAGGAGTTCTCCTGGAGCACCCAGCCCCAGAACGGCTACCAGCTCGACATGATAAGCCCCGAGCAGGCCCCATACTTCAAGGCAGAGGCTCAGAAGATCCTTTCAAGCGGAAACCTCATTCCAGTCTGGCTTAGCACCCTCAAGCCGGTTCTCCAGAAGTGGGGCATTAGTGAGGAGCAGGCTGGTATCACTGAGGATATGGCCAAGCAGGGTTACAACGACATAATCAAGTGGGCTGACGAATACAAGAACGTTCTCATCAGCGACGGACCGTATTACGTTGAGAAGTACGACCCGAAGGCCATGACGGTTGTTCTTAAGCTCGCCGACAACAAGAGGATTGGATTTGCTGGTGAGGTCAACGGTAAGCCTATCCCATGGAACCCGAACTGGAAAGAGATTGACATCTACGGTACCCTCAACAAGGACACTGCAATTCTTGCCGTTGCTAAGGGTGAGTACGACTTCTACTGGTATGCAACCCCGTACAGTGACATAGCCAAGGTCATGCAGCAGTATGGTAAGGACCTCAACCCGATTAAGACCATCAGCGTCTGGTGGAGCCTTGACCTTAACCTCGTCGGCGACCCGCAGACTGGTCTCGTTAACTCCTCCGGAACTGAAAAGTTCAACCCGTTTGCCCTCAGGGGAGTCAGGTACGCTATGAACTGGCTTGTCAACAGGCAGTACATCGTCAGCCAGATCCTCCAGGGTAGTGGTGCTCCAATGTTCGGTCCAGAGGTCAGCGGACAGGTCGACGCTTACATGAGGATAATGACCGTTGCCAAGGCACTTGGATTCACCCCGCAGGGCGATGAGAACTATGCCCTTAAGCTCATTGACCAGGCTATGAACAACGCCGCTCAGGCTCTTGCCAAGAAGGGCTACAAGCTCGAGAAGAAGGACGGCATTTGGTACTTCAATGGCGAACCTGTTACCGTTAAAGTTATTGCCCGTGTTGAGGACCAGAGGCTTGACGAGGGTAAGTACATCGCCCAGATACTGCAGAAGGCAGGCTTCAAGGTTGAACTCCTCCAGTGGCAGAGGACTCAGGCTAGCAAGGTAGTCTACGGTCAGGATCCGAGGACCCTCCAGTGGCACGTTTACACTGAGGGTTGGGTCAGCAGTGGAATTCAGTCCGTTACAAGCATTGCTTGGGACTTCTGGTTCTTTGACTACTACGTTGACCCGAACTGGGCTACAAACTACCACAACCCAATGACCGTCCAGGATCTTGTGAACACCATTGCTGGTGGAGATCTCAACAAGTTCATAAGCACTCTCCAGCTCAAGTACTACAACACTCCCGACAAGCTCAAGCCACTTCTCAAGTGGACCGGCTATGACTTGGCTATGGTCCTTGCCTACAACAGCTGGAAGGGTCCGAACAACGAGACCATAAGCATAGACACTCTCGACCAGTTCTGGGACCTCTACAAGCTCGCATATGGTACACACATGCTTAACTCACCGCGCGTTTACACAGTGGAAACCTGGAACTTCTTCCTGACCAACAAGAAGATAACCGTTACCATGCCCGACCCAATCAGCGGTCTCGGAAGCTTCCTCGCAGCTAGGTCAGTTGTTCCGACCAAAGCCGTTAGCGCTACAACCACCACTACAAGCACAACCAAGCCAAGCTCAACCACAACCACGACTAGCAAGCCCACAACCACAACCAGCAAGCCCACAACTTCAAGCGCTCCGACTTCAACGACCTCTACCAGCGGAAAGAGCGGAATCTGTGGTCCAGCATTCATAGTTGGTCTAGCAGTACTCCCACTCCTCCTCAGAAAGAGGAGGTGATCTTTTCTTCCCTTTTATTGTTCCCTTGATGAACATGACTGTTCTTGTACAAAACGTGTACATTTGTGTTCTTTTTGGGGAAAACTATTTAAACTTTAACTAGCAGGTAAAACTTGAGCTTCCAGAGAACCATGGCGCTCGTGGAGGGGTTAAAATGGCAATGGGTTTCGGCAAGTATGTGTTGTATCGTTTGATAAACGCTGTTGTAATCTTATTTTTAGCAGTTCTTTTGATGTCGGCACTTTTCACGAAACTTGCGACGATTCAGTTGACAACTCAAGTTGATTCAGAAGTTCAGCAGTGGGTTAGAACTTACACTCAGACCCACCATCAGGCACCTAGCAAGGAACTAATAGAGCAGTATAGAGCGCAGAGAATGCATTACTATGGGCTCGACAAGCCATATTGGGAAAGGGCATGGATGTATACCATAGATACGTTTTTCTTTAAGTGGGGGAATTCCATCCCTGCGGTATTTGGAACCCACAACGTTAAGGATCAAATAAAAACGGCCCTGGCTAGGACAATACTCCTGTTCACAACTTCTCAGATAATCATCATATTCTTGGGCTTGGCATTGGGTGTTAAAAGTGCCCAGAAGCCGGGAAGTCTGCTCGACAGAACGATATCTATATTGGCAATGGTAACTACGAGCCTCCCAATGTGGTGGCTTGGAATGCTCATGATTCTCCTCTTCGTCGTATACCTGGGCTGGTTGCCAATAACTCTGTATTCTCAAACGGCCGTTTCAGGCTGGTCAAATATACTGAAGAAGATGAGCCTTCCAGTGCTCACAATAGTTCTCGTGTCCTTTGGTGGCTGGTCGTGGATTATCAGGAACATTATGATCGGTACAATGCAAGAAGATTTCATAATGGTTGCAAGGGCTAAGGGTGTTCCTGAGAGAAAAGTTATCTACGGACATGCACTCAAAGCAGCGGCTCCACCGATAGTAACTATGATAATCTTTGCAATGATTGGTTCTCTCGGCGGTGCTATCATTACAGAAATAGTTTTCAACTGGCCCGGAATGGGCCGTTTATACTGGGAGGCACTCCAGCTCAATGCCGTTAGGACCATGATGGCACTCAACTACATGTTTGCATTCATGACGGTCTTCTCAATGGTGCTTGCGGACATACTCTACGGCTATCTCGACCCACGTGTAAGGGTCGGTGCCTCTGCGAGGTCGTGAGGTGGTGAATATGAGATGGGTTGACTTTAAGGACAGCGTCAAAAGATTCTGGAGCGAATACAAACATCAGAAGTCTGGAATGTTTGGGTTAGCCATGCTCATCGTCCTAATACTGCTTGCCATTTTGGCTCCCGTACTGACAAGTCCTAACATTCCAAAAGAATGGCAAACAGGACAAGCTTGGATTACCAATCCAAAAAACGCTCCACCTGCTTGGGAAAACTACTTCACAAATGTTTCTAAGGCTCCAGAAAAAATTTTCACCATCAACGATATGCAAGTCAAAACTGAGAAAAACGGTACATACAACGTTTACACTCTCACGTTCACTTACAACATGAAATATAACGTTCCGCCCAAAGATATAGTTATAACCGGTCTGAAGTCGAATGCCTCGCGTCCTCAGGATACTCCATCAATTTCGATCATAGTTCAGAGACCCCCAGAGAAAGGCGTTAAATACGATACAATACTTCTCCTTATGGATACCAAACTCCCCAGTGGAGGTGCAATACAGCTCTCGTACACACCCCAGACCAAGTCTCTGCTGTTCTATTGGCTCTACCAGAACGGCGTTTACAAGCTTCCCATGCAGATACCTGAGAACTTGCCGATAGACATGAAACTTATGTATCTTAACCAGCAACTACAGATGAACAACACTCTCTACAGCTATTATCAGAGCGCTGACCCCATGAAAATACTCTTCGGTCAAATAACCGATGCCAACGGTAATGTGCTTCCCCTTGAGACCATAATTTACAACGCTAAGGGACTTGAGGGCCCCTACAAGTTCCACATTACCATTAAAGCTCCCTCATACGTTAAGGTGAACTTCGACAATTTTGAAATTGCAATGGTCGGTAGAACCTACGGTCTGCTTGGAACAGACCAGTATGGTAGGCCAATAGCGGTGGGTCTCCTCTGGGGAATAAGGGTAGCAATTGCAATTGGTATCTCAGTTGCGCTCAGCACAGTTCTCATAGGAATTCTCTATGGAGTTACAAGCGCATATCTGGGTGGATGGACCGACGAGTTCCTCCAGAGGTTTAACGAGTTCATGATGACACTCCCAGTACTTCCAATGCTAATCCTGCTCTCTCTGTACTTCGGTGGCAGAATTTCGCTGAAACAGCTTGTTTTCATCTTAGTGCTCTTCGGATGGATGGGAACAGCTAAGGTTGCAAGGAGTATGGCACTTCAGATAAAGGAACAGACTTACATCGAGGCCGCAAGGGCTCTGGGTGCTGGAACTGGTAGAATAGTCTTTAAGCACATAGTTCCCCAGTTGCTTCCCTATGCTTTTGCTAACATAGCCCTTAGTGTTCCAGGAGCAATACTCGGTGAGGCGGGACTGAGCTTCCTTGGTCTCACAAATCCCAATTTGATATCCTGGGGAAGAATGCTCAATGATGCCCAGCAGAACGGTGCGACAATAAACGGGTACTGGTGGCAGGTGATTCCTCCGGGACTTGCAATAGCAGTAGTGGGACTGATATTCGTCTTGATTGGTGTCTCGCTCGATACCGTGCTCAATCCGAGACTCAAGCGTGCGTGAGGTGGTTTAAATGACCAAAAACGTCCTCGAAGTTAGAAATCTCAAAATGTATTACTTCACCAGCAAGGGAGTCGTGAAAGCCGTCGACAACATCAGTTTCGACCTGAAGAAGGGAGAGGTGCTGGGACTGGCCGGAGAAAGTGGATGTGGCAAGTCCTCCCTCGGTTTTACCCTTTTAGGAATGCCGACTCCTCCGGGTAAGATAGTGGACGGTAGTATAAAAATTGACGGCAGAGAGATAGTCGGCCTGCCTGAGGAGGTTCTTAGGAAGGAAATTCGTTGGGAAAAAATCTCAATGATATTCCAGGGAGCTATGAACGCTCTAAATCCGGTCTTTACCGTGGGCTATCAGTTAACGGAACCCCTTATCTACCATAAAGGCATGACGCAGGAGGAGGCCCTTGACAGAGCTCAAAAATATCTCGAACTTGTTGGCCTCGATCCTGAAATTGTTTACCGCTATCCCCACGAACTAAGTGGAGGTATGAAACAGCGTGTAATTATCGCAATGGCTCTCCTTATGGAACCTAGCGTTGTCATAGCAGACGAGCCAACAACGGCTTTAGACGTCGTTGTCCAGGCGCAGATCATAAACCTCATGAAACGTCTCAAAAAAGAACTAGGTCTTTCCATGATATTTATTACCCACGATCTAAGCATCTTAGCTGAGATCAGCGATCGGGTTGCTATTATGTATGCCGGAAAAATCGTAGAGATTGGCGAGAGTGAGAAAATCTACTACGAGCCAGCACATCCATACACTCAGAAATTACTTGCGGCAATTCCAAGACTCCACGAGGACGTTGAAAAGCTTGAGTTCATTCCCGGACAGCCACCAAACCTTATTAATCCTCCGAAGGGCTGTCGCTTCCACCCGAGGTGTCCCTATGCTATGGACGTTTGTAAGGAGCAGGAACCCGAGCTGAAAGAGATTGATAAGGATCACTATGCCGCATGCTGGTTGCTGTGAGGTGTTGGAAGATGGCCGAGCCGATACTCAAAGTTGAGAACTTGAAGAAGTACTTCCCGCTCAAGAGGGGACTCTTAGCGAGCCTCCGCGGTGAACCTCCGCGCTTTGTACATGCGGTTGACGGGGTTAGCTTTGAGATTTACAAGCAAGAAGTCTTTGCGCTCGTTGGTGAAAGTGGCTGTGGTAAATCTACTACCGGAAGGCTTATTGTTAAGCTTCTTGAGCCCACTGATGGCAAAATCTACCTCGAAGGACAAGATGTTACAGAGATCAGAACTAAGGAGGAACTGCTTGCATACAGAAGAAAGGTTCAAATGATATTCCAAGATCCATTTGCATCTCTGAACCCACGTTTCAGGATTTTTGATGTTCTTGAAGAGCCCCTTCTTATTCATGGAATCGGTGAAACCAGAGCTGAACGTGAGGAACTTATATACAAGGCCTTGGAAATGGTCAAAATAACACCCCCCGAAGACTATGTCAGTAGATTTCCACACATGCTCTCAGGTGGCCAGAGACAACGCGTTGCCATAGCTAGGGCCCTCATCTTGAATCCTACTTTTATAGTTGCTGATGAGCCTGTCTCGATGCTTGATGTTTCAATTCGTGCAGAAATCCTTGAGTTGATGAAAGATCTAAAGGACAAAATGGGCGTCACGTACCTTTACATCACCCACGACCTCTCAACGGCGAGGTACTTTGCAGACTGGATTGCCGTCATGTATCTGGGAAGGATTGTTGAGATGGGGCCGGCAAAGAGAGTCATTGACAACCCACTTCATCCATATACGAGGGCACTACTTGCTGCAGTTCCCGAGCCGAAACCAGAGAGAAGGAACGTTATTAAAGAACTCCCAATCAAAGGTGAAGTTCCCAGTGCAGTAAACATTCCGCCCGGCTGTAGGTTCCATCCGAGATGTATCTACGCCAAGAAGGGTCTCTGTGACGTTGAACAGCCAAAGCTCATAGAATACGAGCATAACCACTTTGCTGAGTGTCATTTGGTCGGTAAATTCTGATTCCTTTCTTTTTTATGGTGGTGCCATATGAGTGAGATTTTTAAATTGCTTTTCAGATCAAGGCTCTTTGTTGTCGGTCTTTTGATGTTGCTTCTTGCGATGATTCTATCGGCTGTGGCAGTTTTTCAAACTGGACATCCACACTACTCTTCAAGCGGTGTACTCGGCCCTGGAAATTACACTCTAGGCAACTATACATTCGAGACCAAATATTTTTATCTAAACAGAACCCTTGAGCTGAGCTCTCGAAACGCAACTGTTAAGCTCTCTTGGGGCAATTTCACAAGAGTTTACAATTTGAGTGGAAATTTCACATTCTCTCCGAATAATCAGCCCAAGGTAATGGTTATTAATGGGACGGTCACTTATACATATCGAGTAAAGGGTGTAAGTTACCCTTACTCTGACTTGGCAATACCCGCGGCAATCCTTGCCTTTGCAGGAACAGTTTTCCTCTGGGTTGGCTATGTCAATGCCTTCAGGGGGAGGAGAAAATGAGAACGCTGGACTTTAACATCGTAGTTAATACAATTACGGACTTTATACGGGAAAAGGTGGACGAGGCTAAGGCCAGTGGTGTTGTAATCGGGGTAAGTGGTGGAATCGACAGCGCCACAACATCTTATCTTGCCGTCAGAGCTCTCGGAAAGGAGCGTGTTCTCGGCCTGATAATGCCATACTACCAGAATAGGGACGTTGAGGACGCCAAGCTTGTTTGCTCTTCCCTCGGAATCGAGTGCAGGGAGATTAGCATAAAGCCCATCGTGGATTCCTTTGTAATCCAGCTCGGATTTCAGCCGGATAAGCGTTCCCTCGGTAACATAATGGCCAGAATGAGGATGGTTCTGCTCTACGCCCATGCCAACGCCAAAAACTACCTCGTCCTCGGAACTAGTAATAGGAGCGAGTTCCTGACCGGCTACTTTACCAAATGGGGTGACGGTGCAAGTGATTACGCACCGCTTATAAACCTCTACAAAACCGAGGTCTGGGAGGTAGCGAAGCTTCTTGGCGTTCCTGAGAGAATAATTGAAAAGAAGCCAACAGCAGGCCTCTGGGAGGGCCAGACCGACGAGGACGAGCTGGGGATAAGCTACCGCCTCCTCGACGAAATCCTGTGGAGGCTCGTTGATTTGAAAATGCCAAAGGAGAAAATAGCAGAGGAACTCGGAGTTTCAATCGAGAGGGTAGAGTACGTTGAAACCCTCGTAAAGAAGAGCGAGCACAAGAGACGACTTCCGACGGGTCCAAGTTTCTGAGGTGGACTCATGAGAAAGGGCTATCTCCTCGTTTTTCTCTCTGCCTCAATGTGGGGAACCCTCGGAATCTTTGCAACGTACATATACCGATATGGCGTTGATTCCTTCACGATGGTCTTCTGGCGTGTCCTTTTTGCCCTCATGATTCTGGGTGCTTATGTCTCAATATTCCTCCGCGAGAGTCCGTTTACGCGCGAGAATCTGATGTTCTATGCAGTTTACGGCCTCGTTGGGGTTTTTGCCTTCTACACCCTCTATTTCTACACAGTAAAGATTTCCTCGGTTGGCTTTGCGGTGCTCCTCGTTTACACTGCCCCCGCTTTTTCGGTAATCCTCGGCAGGTTAATCTTCAGGGAGCCGATAACCACCGAGAAGGCAATAGCCCTGGCTATGGTTCTCATTGGTGTTCTCCTCGTGGCCGGCAACGTGGACTTCAACGTGAACAAAATCGCCATCCTGACGGGAATAGCGACGGGCTTCACCTACGCCCTATACGGCGTTCTGGCCAAGTTTGGCGTCAGGAACGAGAGACCGGAGAGGGTGCTCTTCATGACCCTGCTCTTTGGTCTGCTCTTTTTGGCCCCATTTTCAAAGTTCTCGATACCTTTTGGTGCGGTTCCCTACGTTCTGGGCCTCGCTTTCTTTCCAACGTTTCTCGGTTATACCCTCTACAACCATGCCCTCAGGGAGGTGGAAGTCAGCAGGGCGAGCATAGTGGCAACGGTTGAGCCTGTGGTTGCCATAGTTCTGGCATATGTCCTTTTCGGGGAGGCGCTAACACCACTCCAGCTCCTCGGCGGGGCCCTCATAATAGGGGCCTCAATACTGGTTCATGTAAGGGAAGAAAAGGGTCAAACGTAGAAATACCTCTCGAGCTCCCACTCCGTGACCTTCTTCGTTTCAAGGGGGAGCTCCTTTGACTCCAGATAGGCAACGTATTCGTTCCACTCCTTCTCCTTGTATTTGATGAAGTTCTCGTAGGCCCCGCCAAGTGCTTCCCTGACGACCTTATCCCTCTTGAGCTCTTCCAGAGCTTCCCCGAGGCTTCCCGGAAGGGTCTCGATGCCGGCTTTA
This sequence comes from Thermococcus sp., assembly GCF_027011145.1. Classification (NCBI taxonomy): domain Archaea; kingdom Methanobacteriati; phylum Methanobacteriota; class Thermococci; order Thermococcales; family Thermococcaceae; genus Thermococcus; species Thermococcus sp. Next base: position 37,238 of record NZ_JALVAO010000048.1, read on the forward strand.
CTCCTCTCCTCCTCGCTCATCTCATAGACGTTGGTCTCAACGTATGCTTCTGGCTCGAGCTTCCTTTTGATTCCGTCGAGTCCGGCTAAGAGTATGGCCGAAAATGCAAGATACGGGTTTGCACTTGGGTCCGGACAGCGGTACTCTATTCTCGCACCCTTGCCCCAGAACGCCGGAACGCGGATGAGCGCACTCCTGTTCCTGTAGCCCCAGCTCACGTAAACCGGGGCCTCGTAACCTGGAACGAGGCGCTTGTAGCTGTTCACCGTCGGGTTGGTGAGTGCCGTTAGGGCTTTCGCGTGCTTGAGGATTCCGGCTATGAAGTGCAAAGCAGTCTCGCTCAGCCCGTCCTCACCGATGAAGGCGTTCTCTCCGTCCTTCCAGAGGCTTATGTGAAGGTGCATTCCGTTGCCCGGGAATCCATAGAGGGGCTTTGGCATGAACGTCGCGTAGAACCCCCTCATCTCGGCTATGGCCTTGACGATGTATTTGAAGCTCACGATGTTGTCGGCCGTTTTTAGGGCCTCGTCATAGCGGAAGTCAATCTCGTGCTGGGCCTTGCCGACCTCGTGGTGAAGCACCTCTGGAACGAGGCCAAATGAGGGCATGTAGAGGGCTATCTCCCTTCTCAGCTCCCTCGCCTTGTCGAGGGTTACCAGGTCGAAGTAACCGCCGCTGTCAGGTATGTGGAGCTCCCAGGTTCCGTTCTTTTTGAAGAGGTAGAACTCCGGCTCGGGCCCGATGTAGGCCTTGAAGCCCTCCTTCTCGAGCTTTTCAATAGTTCTCTTCAGAACTCCCCTCGGGTCGGCCTTGTAGGGTTTTTCGTCCTTGTAGATGTAACCATAAACCCTTGCTATCCCCTCCCACGGAACTTCAGAGTAGGTGCTCGGGTCGGCCTTGAAGATGAGGTCGCTGTCCTCTATGCCCTGGAAACCCGGAATTGAGGAGCCATCGAAGGATATTCCGTCCTCCACGGCCTCTTCGTACCGTCCTATGGGAACCTCCATTCCCTTGGGAACACCGTTTATGTCCACGAATATGAGCTGAAGGAACCTCGGGCCTTTCGTCTCAATTCCGACAGGCTTTGCACTTTCGTTCATTTTTTCCTCACCTTTTTGTTTGTTTGTTCAATTATTTCCGCTAAGTGCTGAACAGATACTCCTAATTAACTCTTTCCCTTGAATTTTTGAAAACATGACGAAAACGGGCGTGAGGGCTTTATCGTTTTGCCATAAACAGGTCTATTCTTCAGTCCATTTTATGGAATATTGACAAAAAAATGTAAAACAATGTTTATGTTCCGTGACTCGAATTGACACCCGTATGAACATGGAAAACGCCCTCATAAGGGAAATCTACCGCATAAACAACCACCTCCCGGCAAGGCGACCAACTCTGGCACAGCTCCTGGAGCAGGAGGAACCCTCCGTTCGGCTCAGGGATGGCAGTAGTCACTCCTTCAGGAGGGCCGAGTTGGAGAAAATCAGGGCACTCGTAGACCCCGGCGACGAAGAAAAGCTCCTAATACCCATAGTCCTTGAAATAGTGAGCGACTTCAGGGGTTATTTCCGCGTTAGGGGAAGGGTCGCGGTCAAGGTAATTGACAGGTTGCTCGACTCTTACGACCCCCTCGACGAGCCCGAGGAGAGGCTTTATCCCCGATACCTCCTCCCGAGGGTCAGGCGGGAGTTACCAACGACGACAACCTATGCATTCATATCGGAGTGATTGAAATGGACGATAAGAGAGTCTTCCTCAACTACCTCGCCTTTACGGTGCCTCACGTAACGGTTTTCGCCGGTGCGATTTTTGGGATACTTGTCCTACTTGGGATTAACAAGCTCCTTGCCCTTGGAGCCTTTGCCCTCCTCTACGGGATAATGCTGTTTGCGATAGGGCTTGTTGCCAGGGAGCACTTCTCGGGACTGGGGCTCTATCGTCTTTACATCCTGTTCTCGGTTTCCATAGCCATCTCGGGAGGGGTTCTGCTGTACCTCGCCATCAGAGGGTAAATTTAAATTCGAAAAGCCCCTATTATTCTGGGTGGTGATTGTGAAGAGGGTTTTGCTTATTGTCCTCATGCTAACCTCGATGTTCCTCCCCTTTGCAAGTGCCCAGTTTGGGACAATCTCGGTTACAGGCTCTATAACGGTTGTGCGCGGTGACTACAGTGAGGGGACTCTAACACTCACCAACAATGCGGGGGTTGTTTATTCCGTTGTCAGTTTTCAGACGTTCTGGGTTGAGGATTCCCAAGGAAACCGCGTTGATGGGTTCAATTTCACCATGTTTCCAAAGGTTTTCCCCAACTGGGGAAGGGGCCAGTCCAAGGTCGTTGAATACAATCTAACCGTTGCGAAAAACGTTCTACCGGGCAACTATACCCTCTACCTCCGCTTTATAGCGACTTACTCCGGAGAGGTCTACATACTGAAGGCCAAAGTTCCCGTTGAAGTCCTTGCATCTCCCCTGACGTTTACGAGTGCCTACTACTACGTTCCCGGGAGGGGCGACGTCCCGAACGTTTTTCTCGGGGAGAACGTTACGGTCTATTCCCACGTTGTCAACATCGGACACTTCAACGTCACCGTCGAGGTATTTTCGGCGCTTAAGAATGATGGAAAAGAGTATTCCGTTGTTTCCAAAAACGTCACCGTTCCCCCTGGGGATACCCTGATAAAGCTTTCCCTTCCGGTCAAGTGGAGCTACCCAGAAGGTAACTACACGCTCGTTTACCGCCTCTCTTATGGTGACCAGAGTTACGTCTACACAAAAAAACTGACGGTATCGTTGGGTGTTAGACTCGTCGGCGTCTCCGTCGAGAAAGAGAGTGCTTTGCTTAACGACACCCTCATGGCATACGTCACTGTAATTTCTGAGAGAAGGGTTAGTGCAACTCTCTCCTGGGTTTCCCTCTTGAATGGAAGTGAAATCTTCTCGACTAGAACGAGGACTTTAGAACTTTCACCCGGAACCGATGTTGTTTCCATTCCGCTTCCCACTTCCAAACCCGGTAAAGTTTCGACGGTTATAGGCCTATCCGTCCACGGTTGCTCCGCGGGAAACGAAACGGTTAGTTATACAGTTTATGCCCCGCCCTCCATAGTCTCGTTGGGCTCGAAGTTAATCAACTCAACCCTTGAGCTCAGGGTATTGCTCCTCAATCCAACTCCCCAGACAGTTAGCGGGACGCTTGAATACAAGGTTCTGGCCAACGGGACTTCCCTCTATTCTGACGTCCTCGACGTTACGATTCCTCCGGGCAAAAAGGAGCTTTCCTTTACGTTCACTGTTCCAACGGGAACAAATGTTACATACTCCTTCAAGCTTAAGGCCCTCGGCAGGACGAGCGTTAAGGAAGGCAGTCTCTGGGTTCCTGCACCTAAGCCCAAGCCTTCACCTACGGAGACCGAGACAACAACTACCACTTCTCCGAATACGACAACCACAACCGAAAACGCAAGCGGTGGAGGTTTCCCTTGGTGGCCCGTTGTTGGACTGTTCCTCATAGCCCTTGCAATTCTTCTCTACTACCAGAACCGGCCAAAGGAACGGAGACCCAGAAAGGGCCCGAAGCGTCACTCGCCCCTCGGCAGGTTCAAGAGGCCGAAGCCCCCGAAGTTCCAGGAGAGGGACTCATTACCCAAGAAAAGGTAAACCAAACCTTTTTATTCTCCATTCTCTACTCTTTTCTCGGCGAGGGGGTCGGGGGCCCTCGGGGTGCTCCCGAGGAAGTTCCGCCCACCGCACCGGGGCCGCGGTGCCGCAAGGCACCTCCCGAGAGGGAGGGCAACGGCGCAGAAACGACACGGCCCCCGGGGAATGTGGATGACGCGTGCGAAGGGCCCGGCGACGGGCACCGAGCTAACCCGCAGACAATCCCGGGGGATGCGGTGAAACGGCCGTCCCGCGGGGTGCAAGGCCGAGGAAGGGGCAATGAGTTCCCGGTGCGAGCCCCGTGGTAGGCCGCTCAGTCGAATGCCCCCTTGATACAGAAGGCGGGCTACGACCCCCTCGCCTTAACCAAATTCATGGCCGAAGCAAAGAGTATCATCGCGCCTCCAACTATTGTTCTCAACCCGGGCACCTCCCCAAAGACCAGAAACGCGTATAAAATAGCGCTCAGCGGGTCCAAATAACTCAGCAGGGATGCATCTTTCACCTCAACCACTTTGAGCCCGTCCATGTAGAGGTAGAGGGCAAGGACGGTGTGGACTAATACGAGAACTCCAATTGCCCACCATACGGGATTCCCGGCTTTTTCCACGGCCATGAAAGGCAACAGGACCAGGGTGGCTATCGAGAGCTGAAGGAACGTCAGGCTTTCCCCGTCAACATTGCGAAGGAACCTTCCAATGTTCGGAATCAGGGCGTAGAATATTGCTCCCAGAAAAGCAAACACCACCCCAACGAAGTCCCCATCTGAGAGGCTGGCCCTCTGGGAAGACGCTATGAGGAGGAGACCCATGAAGGCTGTTCCCAGGCTTACCACGTTTCTCTTGTCGAGCCTCTCCCCGAGAAAGCGCCACGAGATGAGCGTCGCCAAAACTGGTGCTGTGTAGTAAACCAAAACCGCGTTCGCTATCGTTGTGTGGTTGAAGGCCGTAAAGAGGAAGACCCAGTTCAGAGCTAAAGCCGTCCCGAGGGCCAGTAGGGGCAGAACGTTTGGTCTGAAGGCTCTGAGGGTTTTTCCAAGTTTTCCTCTAACCGCTAATAGGAGAAGCAGTGCGAGCGCCCCGAGTGAAACTCTAAAGAACGCAACTCCTAACCCCGAAAGCCCAGAGAACCTGCCGAATATCCCAACGCTTCCCCATATTAGCATTGCAACCGCTATCTCAACCTTTCCCCTAAGTTTCATTGCGAGCTCTCCCACTCCTCGTAGGCTTCCCTTACTTCCTCTTTCCTGAACTCTGGAACTGCGTCGTTGAAGGGGTTGAATTTCTCAAGCTTCTCCTCATCGGGGCCGATGTATGTGGCGATGAGCCCTACCTTCGAGTGCAGGCTCGAGGGCAGGCGGAGTATTCTTTTAACGTCCACGGTAACGCGCCCGTCGAAATAGGCCTTTGAAAACGTACCCGATATCGAGAAGAGCCTTATGAGGGTTTTGTATCCTACGCCACTTGGGAACGCCGCTAGAAGACCCCTCTCCACGAAGCTCTTTACGATTCTCTCCCTGCTCTCTTCGTTCAGTATCTTCCTTGCAATGCCCCTCTTTATTCCAGCGCTTACCAAGTGGTTCTCGTTGGCGCGCTTTATGAAGTAGCCGAAGCGAAGCCTGAAGACCCTGAAGTAGCCGGAGGAGAGCATGATCCTCCTGCTCATGACGTCCTCGTAGGTTACATCCTCCGAGGCACTGATGTAAGCCAGAATCCTCTCGCGGGCCTTTGCGTCCAGTTTCAGTGCCCACTCGTCGAGAACCCTGATGTGGTAGCCCCTGCCCGAGTAGACAACGTGGACGTTTTCAAATCCAAAGTCCTCCTTCAGGACTATCAGCGTGTCCCTTGCGAGTTCCTTGGCATCTTCAAGGCAGAGTGGACAGACCTGACCGCTCGGGTGCCTGTCCTGGCATCTTCTCAAAGGCAGGTCCTTCGCGTCTATGTCGAAGACGAGCTCCGCCCCGAGCCAGCCCTCCATCTCGGCGGGCTCTCTGTAGAGCGCGACGGAAGTGTATATCGCGTAGGGCGAAGTGGCTTTAACGTAGTCCTCCAGGTCCCTTACGTCGGTGAATATATTCTTCCTGTCGCTCGGCCCCTCGCCGGTATGGTCGAAGCCGAACTCACGCCTCTCAAGGCTCTCCAGTATGAAGTCAGGTATCCTATCCGCTTTCCATTCGGTTCGATAGTAGAGCTCCCTCTCCTCCCTGCTGGCCTCTCTCAGGAGTTCAGCCACCGTTATCTCCCCCCTGGTTTTCTCCACTTCTCTCTTCCCTCGCGAGCCTTCTCAGATAGTACGTCAGCGGGTTCTTAATTCCGCGACAGTGCTTGTCCGGCTTGCAAAGCTGGGGTGCGTTGGCCCTTATCTTGTCGCAGTTCGGCGGGAAGTACCATGTCGAATTCCCACTGTCCTCGAGGGTTGGTTTATCGGTCAGGCCGAAGCCAAGGTGGTACCAGATGTTCTTTATCTCGTGGGGCTGGTCCTCGAAGAGCGGTGGCCTACAGCGGTTTCCTGCCTCTATGATGACCGGGAGTATTTCCTCCTCAATAACCTTCAAATCGCTCACGCAGTCCTTAATCCTGACGTCTCTCCTGGGTGGATTTGGGCAGAGGCGCGCGTAGCTCAGGAAACTCGTTAGAAGAACAGTTATGGCGTAGTTTCTCATTCCGGCGGGGACGCCTTTCAACGCCTCCTTGACGCAGGGCGGGAAGAGGTCAAAGCGGAGCGGTTTGGCACCGACTTTGCCGAGTTTTTCAAGCCTCTCCTTGAAGTACTCCCCGGCTATTTTCTCGAGCTCCCCCGCGAGTTTCTCGTAGAACTCCGGCAACTCGTCCCTGACGTCGGATAGTAGGCTTACGGCCCTGTCAAAGCGCCTTTCGAAGGCCATCTCCCAGAGTTTTAGAGCGTCTTCCCAGCGGAGGTAAGCATAGCCATCCCTTATGTAGACCTCCTTTAAGGAGCCCTCCCATAGGCCAATGAACTCGCTCAGGGGCATTCTGTATTTGAGCCTGAGTTTCTCCCTCTCTTCCTCGGGAAGGCTCCTGTCCATGGCCCTCTCCAGTATCTTCCTGTCCCTTTCGGGGATTCCACTTGCCGGTTCGACCTTCAGAAGGCTTTCCTCAAGGGAACCCTTCTTCCTTATCCTCGCGCGGTAGAGTTTTGAAGTGGCCTCCCTCACGAACTCAACTTCGAGGCCGTAGGGGGAAAACGCTAGGGCACCGAGGAGGGCGTAGAACCGGAACAAATCCATGAGCTCATCGAGGGGATCAACTTTGAGGAGTTCTTCGGGGGGTTCTTTTGAGTTAAGCCTCCACTTGACTAGGAATAGGGGTTCTTCTGGACTAATACTGTTAGGAATTTTTTCTAACAATGTTAAAATATCCCCAAATTCCTTTTTTATAAGCTCTTGAGCCTCTTTTCCGAAGGGGTCAAACATGATTTCACCGTTTTCACTTTGATTTTTTCAATAAAACGTTTCCGCTATCTAGTCATTATCGGGAATTTGATAACAGTATCGTTGTAAATCTTCCATTAAAAAAAACTTTAGTTCCTTTATCTTCCAAAAGTTTTATATCTACAAAACCACAAATTAGCTATAGGTGGCTTAAGTAGAGGTAGATACCAACAACCATCATGGTGATTCATATGAACAGAGAAGTTTGGCAAGTCCGCAGAGTCAAAACCGGAATCCCCGGTTTTGACGACCTCGTGGAAGGAGGATTTCCCGAGGGAACCACGGTTCTTGTAACCGGTCCTACCGGAAGCGGTAAGACGACATTCGCAGTTCAATTTGTTTATAAGGGGGTTGAACTTTATAATGAACCTGGAGTCATAGTAACACTCGAGGAGAGGGCTCAGGATTTGAGAAGGGAAATGAGGACTTTTGGTTGGGACATAGAGCGGTATGAGAAGGAGGGAAAGATAGCCATAGTTGACGGTGTAAGTGCCGTTGTTGGTCTTCCCTCCGAGGAGCAGTACGTTCTCGAGGGTAATCTCAACGCTGAGGACTTTCTTAGATACGTTTACCGCGTCGTTAAGGCAATCAACGCCAAAAGGCTCGTCATAGACTCTATTCCTTCCATAGCCTTCCGCCTCAAGAAGGAGGAGGAAATCAGGGAGATGCTCCTTCAGCTCAACACTATCCTCCTTGAGATGGGCGTCACCTCAATCCTTACAACAGAAGCCCCTGACCCGAGCAGGGGCAAAATCAGCAGGTATGGTGTTGAGGAGTACATCTCCAGAGGTGTTATCCTACTGGATTTCATAGAGAGGGAAGTCGAACTCAAGCGCTATCTGCTGATCAGGAAGATGCGCGAAACGAGGCATTCAATGAAGAAGTACCCCTTCGAGATAACCGAAGAGGGCATAGTCGTCTACCCGAGCGGGGAAATCTATTAGCAATCGAAATTTTTTTAAGTTCTTTTCTCTTTACTTTAAATAATGGTGTTAAGAAAAACATTAACAATAGTTTTACTGTCATCTCTCATCTTCGTTTCAATCGCCCTTAGTCGTTACTCTCCTGAGACCGATTCCTTCACCGGTCTTTGCGTTTATTCCTCGGATTCGTTTTCCGTCCTGTACAACGGTTCCGTTAGCCTTGCCCTCAGGGAGCATTTGGAGCTCGGCAACGTCTATCGGGTGGAGGGCAGGCTGAGGAAGACCAGCCGGGGCCCGTGGATTGACGCTTCCTCGATAGTTCTGGCAAATGTGACCTTCCCCCTCGAACGGGTTGAGGGTGCCTACTGGGTAACCTACTACCCCCAGCTCCTGACTCCAGCCCGAGTTCGCCTCGCCTACCCACTTAACGTTTCCAAAGGGGAGCTGGTGAGGGTTTATGGGCTCAGCTATGGGGGTAGGTTCTACCCATTGAGAGTGGAGGAACTTGGCCATTCCAAGGAACCAAGAAACGGCATGCCATACCCCCTCGAAGGCGTTGTTCTCTACGGGGGAAATCCCGCAACGCTCTGGAACGGGAGCAAGGCTTTTCGCGTTTACCTGCCCCACGGTCTCTCCTTAAAGCCCGGTCAGAGGGTTAGGGTTCTCGGCATCGTTAGGCTTTACTCAACGATTACCCTCTACGTTGATTCAAGCGAGGAAATCCGGGTTCTCGGTTACTCTAAGGTGAAACCTCTTAACTTGGCCGGAATCGGGGAGATAGCGACCGGAGAATGCCTCGTTATTGGGAGAACCTCCCGCTATCTCAGGCTGGACTGCACATCGCTGAAGCTTTACGGGTTCTCTGCCAGGGTAGGGGACACCGTAAAGTTCACCGCCCTCAGGAGGAAGTCAAGTTTGCTCTGTCTTAACTGCACCGTTTTAAGGCCCCGGGAGGAACTGCCCAACGCAATCTGCTCCTTTGAAGAGGGCAATTTCGCTAGAATCTCGGGAAGAGTGGCGTGGGTTAAGGTCTATAAGAACGGCTTTGGGATTGCCAACATTACGAACGGGAGCTGTTCCATTCTCCTAAAGCTCCCTTCAAGGCTTGAAGTGTCCCTTGTGGAAAACGAAACCATTACAGCTTACGGGTCTTTCACAACCTACAGGGGAAGACCAGCCTTTGAAGTTAGTTCAGGTGACGACATATGCTCAGGGAGACACTGCTAGGCCTTTTACTCGGAACCTTAACCGGAATAACCCCCGGAATCCACGTGAACACGCTGGCCTCCATGCTGAGGGACTTTGGCTTGAGTTCCGTTGTGCTCTTTGCTATGGGACTAACCCACACTTTCCTCGACGCTTTGCCCTCGACGTTTCTCGGAGTTCCCGATGAGGGAACCGCGCTGGGGATTCTGCCATCCCACAGGCTCGTTATAGCTGGAAGGGGTATGGAAGTAGTTAGGATAGCAATCCTTTCGAGCTTTCTGGCGGTGCTTTTCTTCCTTCCGCTGATTCCCCTGTATCTTCTCCTGGCACCTTACTACAGGCCGGAGATTGGAAAAATGGCCGTTGTTTTTCTTATTTCCTTCCTCGTGTTTACCGAACGTAGGGCAAATCGACTTGGTGCCCTCTTTATAATCCTTCTCTCGGGAGGTCTCGGCCTGCTAATCCTCTCGCTGAATCTAAAAGAACCCTTCTATGCTCTCTTCACGGGCCTATTTGGAGTCCCCGTAATTGTTTCTTCACTTTTCTCCGGGGTCTCTGGCGTTGAGCCGGGAGATGCCGAACTCAGGATAAGGCCCTCAAGGCTCGTCCTGTTCTCCTTCATCGGGACGCTCTTCGGCATGCTGGCCTCTCTCCTTCCGGCCTTTACGGCCTCCCAGGCGGCCCTCCTAGGCTCTTTCCTTTCAAAGGAGGAGCGTTCTTTTTTGGCAGTGGTTTACTCCGTGAACACCTCCAACTTCCTCTTCGCCTTCCTCAACTTCCTCGAAACTGGAAGAACGAGAAACGGAATCGTTGCCATGATGGAGCCCCTTGGCCTCAAAGCACTCCCCGGTTTTCTGCTCGTGGCCCTCTTCGTTGGTCTTTCAGTTCTCGTTTACGGCGAGTTTCTCGCGGGCCTCTTTGCCGGTGCAATCTCACGTGCGAACTACAGGATTGTCAACGGGGCCGTCTTGGCCTTCCTCCTTTTCCTTGCCTTGAGCTTCGACGGCCTTCCTGGGATTCTCGCGCTCGTGGCTTCGTCAATAGTCGGCTATCTTGCCCTTCTCCTCGGGGTAAAAAGAACGAACTGCATGGGAGCCTTGATGGTTCCCCTTCTACTCCGCTAGTCAGGATTTTTCCTTTGCAATCTTCTGGAACTCGGAATAGTCTGTGACAATCTTCTTTCCGTCGAGGGTCTCAAAGTAGATCTTCTTGACCTTGACCTTTTTAACGTCGGTGTACTTCATCTCGGGCGGGTCATAGGAACCGGGCTCAACGACCTCATCCTCAACGACGTAAGTTTTAAGCTCCGGCTGGCCGACGTAGCGCCAGACCTCGTAGAAGACCTTCGGCTCGAGGTGGATTTCGTCGTCGAGCTCTATCCAGTCGGCGCCAATCTCTTCCAAGAACTCCTTTATAACCTCGAAGTGCATAGAAACCACCGGTCTAATATAGGTCTCCGGGGGTTAAATACCTATCGCCGGTTTTTTAAACCCCTTTGCGTAGCGACTCCGGTGGTGAGAATGGCGAGGGTTATAGTTGACGCTCAGGCCGCGAGGGCCATCGGAAAGGGCGCGATGATAGTCTTCAAGAAGGGTGTGGTGAGAACCGAGGGCGACTTTGAGCCCGGTGACATCGTTGAGGTCTACACGCGCGGTGGCAAGTTCCTCGGGAGGGGTTTCGTTAATCCGAACTCAAACATAATGGTCCGCCTGCTCATCAAGGACAGGGAAACGCCCATAACGAAGGAACTATTCCGCGAGAGGATTAGGAAGGCCAACGAGTACAGGAAGAAGGTGCTCGGCTACGATAAAGCTTACAGAATGGTTTACGGCGAGGCCGACTACCTTCCGGGCCTCATAGTTGACCGCTTCAACGAGATTGCATCGCTCCAGATTTCGAGCATTGGAATGGAGCGCTTCAAGCTCGATTTGGCCGAGGCAATAATGGAAGCTGAACCAGAAATCGAGACCGTTTTCGAGAAGAACACCGGGCGCTCAAGGCGGAGGGAGGGTTTGCCCGAGATAGAGCGCGTCCTCCTCGGAAAGGAGAAGTACAGGACGATAATAGAGGAGGGCAGGGCCAAGTTCATCGTCGACATGCGTGGCCAGAAAACCGGCTTTTTCCTCGACCAGAGGGAGAACAGAATAGCCCTTGAGAAGTACGTCAGGCCCGGAATGAGGGTCCTCGACGTCTTTACCTACACCGGTGGCTTTGCAATCCACGCCGCCGTTGCCGGGGCCGAGGAGGTTATTGCCGTTGACAAGTCCCCCAGGGCCATAGAAACCGCCAAGGAGAACGCCAAGCTCAACGGCGTCGAGGACAGGATGAAGTTCATAGTAGGTTCGGCCTTTCCAGTCATGGAGGAACTCCTCAGAAAGGGCGAGAAGTTCGATATCGTAATCCTTGACCCGCCTGCCTTCGTCCAGCACGAGAAGGACCTCCAGCGGGGACTCAGGGCTTACTTCAACGTCAACTACGCAGGTTTAAAGCTCGTTAAGGAGGGTGGAATCCTGGTTACGTGCTCCTGCTCCCAGCACGTTGACCTGCAGGCCTTCAAGGACATGGTAATCGCCGCGGGGGCCAAGGCCGGGAAGTTCCTCAAGATGCTCGAACCATATAGAACTCAGGCTCCCGACCATCCGATTCTCATGGCCTCGAAGGACACCGAATACCTTAAGTGCCTCTTCCTATACGTAGAGGATATGAGGTGACTTCACGCCATTCCAAAACCTTAACCTTTATTTACTCCTCGGATACACTTTTATACGGAGAGGTTTATGAGTTTAGGGGAGACTCTTCCTCCTTGGGCTTTAAGCAGAATAAGGGATGAAGAGCAAAAGCTTGAGCATAATCGAGGGAGTAGAAGCAAAGACGAAGACCTTTCCAAAATCTTGCTTAGGGGTTTTAAGAGACTGATCAAGAAGCTGAGAAATTGGAGTTGATAATTCTGGGACGATGACGAGAAAGCACCTCCTCTGAGCGGTGAGGAGACGCCCACGGTCCGAGTCCTATAATTTTAAAATCAGGCTGTGCCTCCACCTCGTCCCGGCCCTGAACCTGACGTCCCTGATTTCGTACCCTAGTTCCTTTCCCCTTTCCTCAATTGCCCTGAGTAGCGGTTCCTTGTCCGGCAGAAAGAGGGCGACTTTTCCGCCGGGCTTCAAATAATTCAGCGCTTCTTTGATAAGCCTTATGGAAAACTCCTCACCGTACTTTCCACCCCCGAGACCTTCCCTCTCCGTCAGAACACCTCTGGTGGGTCTCTTGTAGTAGGGCGGGGCGGAGAAAACGACGTCAAAGGACTCCCCCTCTGGAATAACACCCCTTATTATCCCCCCGTTGCTCCTGATTAGCCTCACCCGGGCGTTGTTCCTCTCGATGTTCCTCCTCGCGTATTCAAAAAACTCTTCATCGAGCTCCGTTGCTGTAACATTACAGCGGAAAATCTTCTCGGCAATCAGTGCCATTAGGGCGGTATGCCCGGTTCCTACCTCCAGAACCCTCTCACCGCCCCTCAGGAACGTCTTTAAGAAGAGGTAGCGCGATACTGGTGTCGTGACGAGTCCCCGCGGGTGGTACTCAATTTCGAGGCCGAAGAGCGCCTTTGCCACCGCCCTGTTGTAGAGGATTCTCGCCCTCCTGTTCGAGAAGTCGAGCCTTCCGCGCTCGTCGAGGTATTCTCTAAGTTCGGGGAACAGCTTGACCGCTTCCTCTATCGGCAGTCCGAGTTTGCCGTCCTTCCAGAGAACCATGGTGAAAGGTGGGAAACGGAAAGAAAAGGTTTTCGCTCAGCGTAGCATGAGGTAGGCCATGACCTTCGCGTCTTCCACCATGTTGTCTATCTTCGCGTACTCGTTGGGCTGGTGTGCCGTCTCGTCTAGTGTTGCCCACACCACCGCGGGGATTCCCTTTTTCCTGAAGAACGCCGCAAAGGTTCCTCCACCTATTCCTCCAACTATCACCTCCTTCCCGCGGAGCTCCTTTATGGCCTCCTTCAGGAGTCTCACGATTTCGCTGTCCGGGTCAGTTGGGGGCGCCGGGTCGGCCCTCTGGAGTATCTCAACCTCGACCTCCGGGAGAACCTTCCCGTTAAGCTCCTTCCTGTATCTCTCCTTCACTTCACCGGCGAGCTTTTCAACGTCGCTCAGAATCTCGTCGAGGCCATAATCCGGCAGAACCCTGCAGTCAAAAACCACCTCGTGTTCTCCCGGGATTATGTTGGGGCTATCTGCGGGGTTTCCACCCATGGTCGGCTCAAAGGTGCTCTCGGGTGGGTCAAACAGTTCATTTTTCTTGTTGTACTTTTCATGGAGAAGCCTGTCAAGGTTGTAGGCCAAATCGAGGGCGACGCGGTGGGCGTTTAGTCCCTTCTCGGGCATACTCGCGTGGACCTGCTGGCCCTTGACTTTGAGCCTGAACCAGAGTATTCCCTTCTCGGCAACCTCTATGAAGGTTCCCTCCTCGTTTCCTCCGTCGGGAACGAGAACGAGGTCGTTTTCCCTGAAAAGCTCAGGGTGGTTTTTCATCAGCCAGTCTATACCGTACTTGCTTCCGGTTTCCTCGTCGCTGACGAAAGCCAAAATTACAGTCCGCTTCGGCCTTATCCCGAGGTTCATGAGTGCTTTGACTGCGTAGAGGGAAGCCACCAAACTCTGACCGTTGTCCTCGCTTCCTCTACCATAGACCTTTCCGTCCTTAACGACCGGCTTAAAGGGCTCCGTAACTGTCCACTTGCTCAAATCCCCGGGCGGAACAACGTCGAGGTGCGTTAGAATCCACAGCCTCTCGCTTTCCTCGCCCTTTTCGCCGTAGTAGTAGGCCAGGATGTTAGGCCTAACGCCGTTCTTGGCCCTCTCGTCTGGGGCGTTGTAGACCTCAACCTTGTCAAAGGGCCAGTCCTTTATTATCTCAAGTAACTTCTGGGCCTTGTCGTATTCCCCATCATAGCCGTAGTCAGGGCTTATCGCCGGGATTTTTATGAGTTCGACGAGGGTCTTCACCATCTCGTCCCTCAGGTTCTCGACCTCTTTCGCAACCCTTTCGAATTCCATCGTAACCACCGGGTTTACTTCTCCGGGGAGCTTAAACCGGTTTCGGAGCGCTTATATACCCCACCGCCTAAAGCCTACCGTCCGCAAAGGAAATGGAGGTGAGGCGGTGATAGAGATAACCTTCCTCGGGAGCGGTGGAGGGAGGTTCATAACAATAACCCAGTTCCGCTCCACGGGGGGATTCCATATAAAGGCGAGCAGGAACGTCTACGTTGACCCCGGGCCCGGAGCCCTGGTGAGGAGCTGGCGCTACAAACTCGATCCAAGAAAGCTCGACGCAATCTTTGTGTCGCACAGGCACGTCGACCACTGCAACGACCTTGAGGTAATGGTTGAGGCCATGACTGGTGGCGCGCTGAAGAAGAGGGGGACGCTTATAGCATCGAAGAGCGTCGTTTATGGCGATGAAACTCACACTCCCGCGATAAGCAAGTACCACATAGACGTCCTTGAGAGCGTCCACACGCCGGAACCGGGCAACAAGATAGCGATAGGCGAAGAGGAGTTCCTTATAACCCCGAGCCAGCACTCTGACCCGACGACGATTGGCTTCCGCATGAAAACGGCCTACGGCGACATCTCCTACATTCCAGACACGGCCTACTTCGATGGGCTCGTTGAGTGGCACGACGGGGCGAGGCTTCTCATCGCGGCCATAACTAGGCCGAGGGACATGGGGATTCCATACCACCTCAGCACGGACGATGCCGTTGAAATGCTCAAGAGTATGGAGAAAAAGCCCGAAGTTCTGATAATGAGCCACATAGGAATGAAGATGCACTTCGCCAACCCCTACAAGGAGGCCAAGTACATAGAAACAGTAACTGGCGTGAAGACCTACGTGGCCAAGGAAGGGTTTAAGGTCATGGTGAATAGAAAGGAAATAGCCGTCAGAACCCTCAGGCCCGCGCGCTTTGTCTGAGCTTTTCCACCTCTTTTACCACGGTCTTATAGGCAAGTTCAAAGAGCTCATCCCTTCTTTTCTTGCTCGGCCCCTCGACGACCACGCGAACCTTCGGTTCAGTCCCGCTGGGCCTCACGAGAACCCATGAACCGTCCCTCAGGTTGAAGCGGAAGCCCGAGATTGTGAGCACTTCCCTGATTTTTCCTCCGAGGCTTTCCTCAAGCTTTTTCATTGCATTCTCAACGACTTTGGCCTTGAACTCGTCGGGGCACGGAACGTTCTCCTTCCGGAGGTAATACACCGGAATCTCGGAGACGAGCTTTGAGAGCGGGCCGTTCTCGTCAATCATCTTAATAAGGAGTGCCATTGTCACGAAGCTGTCAATCCAGTTGCCGAACTTTGGATGGACGAGCTTCCACGGTTCGCCGGCAAAGATGGCCTTGTAGCGCTTTATCCCGTCGTGGGGCTGGCCGAGGGGGACCCTGACGACCTTCCCCCCTGCCTTTTCGACGACCTCGTCAATCCTCGAGCCGGTGTTTATCGACGTGACAACAACCCCCCCACCGTTTTCCTCAACGTAGTGCTTGGCGAAGAGCGCTATTACCGTGTCCTCGTCTACGTAGTTGCCCTTCTCGTCAAAGATTGCTATCCTGTCAGCATCTCCGTCCTGGGCTATTGCCAAATCCACCCCGAGTTCCCTTACCAGTTTCCCGAGGTAGGCTATGTTCTCGTATCTCGGTTCGGGCTTCCTCCCCGGAAAGTGGCCGTCAACATGGGCGTTTATGCTTATAACCTTCGCCCCCATCTCCCGGAGCAAATAGGGAGCCAGAACGCTTCCCGAACCGTTCGCTCCATCGTAGAGCACCTTAAGGTTAGTCTCGTGGTTTACGAAGTCGAGGACCGCTTGAATGTAGTCCTCTATCACGTCGAGGGGTTTGACAGTCTTAATCTCGTTCCACTCCGCCTTCCTGAACTTCCCGGAGAAGATTATTTCCTCAAGTTCTTGCTCCTGCTCCACATAGAACTCGGTTCCATCGCCATTGAAGACCTTTATCCCGTTGTCCGTCGGCGGGTTGTGGCTTGCGGTTATCATGACACCTGCATCGCCGTGTTCCCTTGTCGCCCAGGCCAGAGCCGGCGTGGGGATTAAATCCGCATCGAGAACCTCCATTCCGCTCGCGAGAAGGCCTGAAATGAGGGCGTTTTTGAGCATTACGCTGGAAGTTCTCCCGTCGCGAGCAACGACGGCCTTTCCGCCCCTGTAGGTCCCGATGGCCATGCCGACCTTCATTGCCAACTCGGGGGTTACCTTCTCCCAGAGCCTGCCCCTAATCCCAGCCGTGCCGAAGAGTTTCATACCATCACCGGCTCTATTTTGTTCGTGGCTTATAAACGTATATCGCGAGGTTGCCATGGTTGATGAGCCTGAACCCCCTTGGAACGGTGTCCCCGCTCAGGGGCAGAATGACCACCGGAATGCCCGTTCTGTGGCTTAGCTCGGCGATTGGCCTCATTATCTCGGGCGTTGGTCTAACAGAGTACAGAACCACGGCATCTCTGTAGAGCTCCAGCCTCGGGCTGAACAAATCGTCCCTTACTGCGTTTATCCCGAGCCTTCTCGCGTTTTCAACGGCCTTCTCGTTCCAGTCCACAGCTAGAACGTCGTAGCCGAGTTCCATGAGCTTTAGTGCCACCTTCGTCTGAAATCCTATTCCGAGTTCCACCGCTTTCCCCTTTGGAAAGTTTTTTGAGATGAACTTCGCCATTCCCTCCAGCATGTTCAGAGTTCTGGCTTTCACTTAAAAAGTTAGGCAAAAGCTTTATACACTCTCGGTGAGTATATACCACTTAGAATGAACAAACTAACGCTGGTGAATAGGTGACGGAAATGAGGGAGGAGGAAATCGTTGAGAAGCTTCAAAAGCTCGGTCTGACCAAGTACGAGAGCTTGGCATACATAACCCTTCTCAAGCTCGGACCGAGCAAGGCCACTGATATAACCAAGGAGAGCGGTATTCCACACACTCGCGTTTACGATGTCCTCAGCTCGCTCCACAGGAAGGGTTTTGTTGATGTAATGCACGGAACTCCAAGGCTCTACCGCCCGGTCAACCCAGAGGTCGTCCTTGAGAGAATAAAGGAGGAGTTCATAGAGGACATTGAGAAGCTTAAAGGGGCCTTTGTTGAGCTCTATAAGAAGACTCACGGTCAAGACCTGCCGGAAATCTGGACGATTCTCGGATTTGACAACACCCTTGAGAGGGTTCAGCACATAATAAGGACTGCCCGCCACGAGGTTCTAATCAACACCCCCTACGAGTTTCTGGAGCTCCTCAGGAGGGACATAAAAGCCCGGAAGGACATAGTGTTCGTAATTGTAACAAACGTTCCGGATGAAATCCCGGAGTGGCTTAAAGCAGATAACATTCTACTCGCGAGAACCGGCGGTGCCCCCTGGCTTATGGCCAGCTGGATAATAGGAGATGCGGACTACGCAATATTCTTCGGTGCCATTCCAAAGGACAAGCGCAGGGAGAAGTTTTACTCCTTCTGGGCCAAGAGTCCTAGAGCAGTCTTCCAGTACATGCACTGGTTCTACACGATTTACTTCGACAACAGCGAGATCGTTAAGCCCCTGAACTACGAGGCCCTTCCAAAGCCCCTGACACTCGTCAACATAAGGACGCTGATTACAATCCTCAAACAGGTCGGTCTTCCGAGGGAGGCCGAAATCACCGGAAAGCTCGTAGATACCCGGGAACCCATCGAGCTTCGGGGAAAGATTGTTGACTACGAGTACACCCCGCTGGTTGCGAACGTCACAATCGAGGCCGGTGGCAACCGCTGGAAGGTCGGTGGGATAAGCAGTTACGTCGAGGACGTTGAGGGTGAGAAGTTCATACTCCTCGAGTGATGCCTATGCGCGTTCTCATGCTCTCCTTTGAATACCTTCCAGTCAAGGTGGGTGGCCTGGCGGAGGCAGTTACGAGCATAGGGGAAGGCCTTGTGGAACTCGGCAACGAGGTCGTTGTCTTCACTCCCGACCACGGGAGGAACCTGGGCGAGCACCTATTTTCCTTTGGGGTTGCATTTGAGGGCAGGGAAGTCTCAATAACGGTGAGAAAAAGGGAGCAGAACGGTGTCACGGTTTACACTCTCTCCGGGGACGTTCTTGATACCGATGTTTACCCCGACTGGGAGACCCTGCTCAGGAAGGCGGTCCTCTTCGGTAAGGCCTCCGTCGGTTTGCTTAACAGCATCGTTGAGGCCTTTAAGCCCGATGTAATCCACGCCCACGACTGGCACACCGTTTTTGCCCTTGGATTGCTCAAAAAGTACTTCCAAGTTAGGACCGTCTTTACAGTTCACAGGCTTAACAAGGCCAAGATTCCTGCCTACTACTTCCACGAGGCCAACTTGGGCGAGCTCGCACCTTATCCGGACATAGACCCGGAGCACACCGCCTGTTACATAGCCGATGCGGTCACAACGGTGAGCAGGAGCTACCTCTGGGAGGAATGGGAGTTCTTTGGAAACTTCGACGGCAAAGTAACGCACGTTTTCAACGGCATCGACTGCTCTTTCTGGAACGAGGAACTCCTTGAAAACGCAAACCTCCCGAGGGAGGAGCGGAGGAAGAGAATCCTGGAGAGCTTCGGCCTCTCCGATGGAAAAGCCTTCATGTTCATCGGCCGTTTTGACCGCTCCCAGAAGGGTGTTGATACGCTCCTAAGGGCGATAGAGATACTCTCAAGTGACCCGGCCTTTGGGAACATGCGCTTCCTCATAGTCGGCAAAGGTGACCCAGGCCTTGAGGAGTGGGCGAGGGCCGTTGAAAACCGCTTTCCAGAAAACGTCAGGGTAATCACCGACGTGCTTCCAAGGGAAACCGTCCGCGAGCTCTACGGTTCGGTGGACTTCGTGGTTATTCCCTCCTACTTTGAGCCCTTTGGCCTCGTCCAGCTTGAGGCGATGTGCCTCGGGGCGGTTCCAATAGCCAGTTCCGTTGGTGGGCTTAAGGACACGATAATAGACCTGAATGCTGACCCGGAGAACGCCACCGGAATACTCGTCCCGCCGAGAGACGCTTTCGCACTCGCGAGGGCCATGATTTCGGCGAAGGAACTCGATGAAAGAACCCTTGAAAGGCTCAGGGAAAACGCAAGGAGGAGGGCCAGAAAGGACTTCACGTGGGAGAACGCCTGCCGGAGGTATCTCCTCGTCTACGAAAACGCCGTGGACAAGGCGGTTCCCTTCCTCCGCTAACGCCAGCCGTATTCGGCCAGAAACTTCTTTTTAAGCCTTTTTATCGTTCCTGAAACGCCGAGGGTTCTGAAGATAGCCTTTGAGCCGTTTATTTCCGTCACGAGGGTGAGGGCGAAGCGGAGTTCTTCGACGTGCTTCCTGTCAACTCTGACGATGCCCGTCTGACTCTTCTCGTCGAACTTGATGAACCACGGCTTCGCTTTAGCGGAGCCGAGAACGCCGAGAGTCGAGAGGCTGGCCTCCCATACGGCCTTCTTCACTTCCTCCTTTCTGAAGGGCCTCTCTCCTACTAGCTGGAAGGCTATGTAGCGGTGCTTCTCGCGAAGCGTTGGGGGTAAGTACTTCGGCTTCTCCCTCATAGGCATCGGACAACTTTGCCCGCCAACGTTTTTAAGGCCTATCCCGGGGTTAGGATTAGCGGGGTGAGAACTTTGGTCTGGGAGACGCCGTACTTCTCATACGCCGTTCGCGAGTTGCCGAGGGGCTGTCAGCTCTGCGTTAGAGGAGAGAAGCTCGTCCTCTTTACTACAGGTGCATGCCCGAGGGACTGCTTTTACTGCCCCCTGAGCCCCTGGAGGAGGGAGGATGTTGTTTACGCCAACGAGAGGCCCGTGAAAAGCGTTGATGACATCATCGAGGAGGCAGTCATTCAGGAGGCCAAAGGGGCCGGGGTGACCGGCGGTGACCCGATGGCGAGGCTTAACAGGACCGTTGAATACATCAAGGCCCTAAAGGAGGCCTTTGGAGAGGACTTCCACGTCCACCTCTACACCACCGGGGCTCTGGCGACTAAAAAGAACCTTGAAAAGCTCTACGATGCCGGTTTAGATGAGATACGCTTTCACCCCGACCTCTTTAATCCGGGCCCAAAGCTCTTCGAGATTGAGATAGAGAACATAAAGAACGCCTTCGACTTCGACTGGGACGTTGGTGGTGAGATTCCCTCCGTTCCGGGCCAGTTCGAGAGGATGAAGTGGTACGCCGAGTTTCTTGATAAGCTCGGGGCGAAGTTTCTAAACGTGAACGAGCTTGAGTTCAGCGAGACAAACCTAAGGAACCTTCTCGACAGGGGTTACAGGCCCATAAGCGACGAGAGCTCGGCCATAAAGGGCTCCCTTGAGCTGGGCCTTAAGCTCCTTGAGTGGGGTGAGGAAAACACCTCGCTGAGTTACCACCTCTGCACCGCGAAGCTCAAAGATGCCGTCCAGCTCAGGAACAGGCTTAAGAGGATGGCCAAAAACGTGGCGAGGCCCTACATGGAAGTAACTGAAGACGGAACGCTCCGCTTTGGCATCGCGGAATACGAGGATTTGGATGAGCTCT